>DASWOE010000111.1:0-6653 GCA_036398875.1 Rhizomicrobium sp. | reverse complement strand
GGAGGCGTCCTGCGCCAGCGTCGGCGCCGCGAGAAGCGCCACGGCCAAGCCGAAAATCACAACAGAGCGGTATTTCTTGGACAACGTTCGGACCTTCGGCAGCAATCTCAATGGTTTACGCGCTCGCCCCCGAACCGGCCGGGAGAATAAGCAAAAATGCCATAAGCGCAATCGGGCAATCTCGGGCACGCCGCGACCCGGCGGGACCATACAAAAAGTCAGGGACGCGAGAAGACGTCTTGTGGGAACAAGCTAAACGGCTCGATCGGCTCGTCTCCGGTCTTCAGGTTGAAGCGCAGAACGATGGAAGTCGAGGGCGGCAGGTCGCGGTCCGCGGTGTATTTCCGGCGGTAGGCGACCGAGATGCCGAGGCACTCGTCTTCGTAGCCCAGGCCGAGTTCGGAATCGAGCATCTGGCCCGCCAGAAGGTCGCGGCGGATCGCGCCGAAGGCCTGCCAGTTCTCATAGAGATTGACGTCGGCCTGCGCGTTGATTTCCTGGCGCTGGCCAAGGCCCAGCGTCGTCGCCTCGGCCGGAAGCTGGACATAGCTGATCTGCAGCGAGGAACGGCCATAGGTTCCCGTCATATAGACTTCGTGCCGCCGCACCGTTCCGTTGGCGCGATCGACGTCGATGCGGTCGGTGAAGTCGATATAGGGCGCGAACTGCACGCTGACGCGCCCGACGATGTCGGATGTGGAGGCATGCTGGCCGGTATCGGGCCCGAAGATCGGATCGGGCTTGAGGCGATAGGTCTGTCCCAGCACGGCGTCGATCGATCCGGTCGGGAATGCGACACGGGCATGGACGCCGACATTGGCCCGCGGCCCGCTCTCCACCAGGTCGTAGCCCGGCAGCTGGTCGAAGCTCAGCAGGTTGTTCTCGTCGAGCTCGAAATCGGCGCTGTCCTCGTTGGGAAGGCCCGGCGGATTGCCGCCATAGGGCTGCAGGACCGCCTGGACGATCGGCTCCAGGATGACCGAGCGGCCCTGGCCGGCATTGGCGATGAACGGCCAGCGCCAGTCGAGCGCGGCATAGGGGATGCCGCGGGTGATGAATTTTGTTCTGGTCGGAATCGCCACGCCGAGATAGTCGATCGCATTGGGGTCGTCATTGTCGATGCGATAGGCGTCGCCGCGCCCATCGACCTGCAGCGTCACGAGCTGGCCGCCGGCAAGGACGGTCGGCCAGCGCATCCGCGCCTCGGCCGAGAAGCGCTGCTCGTCGGGCCCGACATTGCGCGTCAGCGCCACGCTGTTGACGTCGAAGCGGAACTGGCCGCCGGCCCATTTGTGCGTCGGACTGTAGTTGAACTCGACCAGGGGCAGGGCGAGCGGGATGACGCTGGAATTGTCGGTGGCGCGCAGGCCCTGGAAGAAATAGCCGGTGACGGCGAAGCGGGTGCGCCCGCCCGTGCCCTCGACGAAGATGTCGTTCACCAGCCGGTCGGCCTGCGAGAAGTCGTAGCGTTTCAGATAGGTGTCGTTGCTGGTCAGCTGCGCGTCGAAGCCGGTGCGCCAGACGCCGTCGATCGGGATGCGTCCCGATCCGAACAGGCTCGCATAGAACTGGTTCTGGCGGCCGCCGATGCCGCTGTTGGGATTGTCTGCGATCGAGCCTTGCAGCCACATGCCGCCGTCCTGCCAGCGCTGGCGGTATTCGCCCGCCAGCACCTCGCCGCCGCGCGAGGAGACGATGGGCGTGATCGTCGCGTCGTTGGTCGGCGACAGCGCCACATAGATCGGCACCCGCGCGAAATAGCCGATATAGGTCGAGTTGCCGATCGAAGGCGTCAGGATGCCGCTGGCGTAGCGGACCGACGGATCGGGCTCGCGCAGATAGGGCGAATAGATGATCGGCACGCCGAAGAACGCGATCGACGCATCGTGGAACACGATGCGGTGCTTCTCCTGGTCGTAGCGGACATGGGCGGCGCGCACCTGCCACAGCGGCGTGCGCTGGCCCGGCTGGTTGCAGATCTTGCACGGCGTATAGGCGGCGTCGAACGCCTCGATGAAGCGGCCTTGGCTGCGCGTCGCGCTCGCCGCCACCATGCGGCCGTTCTTGCCGATCAGCGCCGCGAAGCTCTTGAGCGCGCCGTCGCGCATCTTGTCGGTGAGGGAAACGCGATCGGCGAAGGCGACATTGCCCTTCTCGTCGGTCAGGCTGACATGGCCGCTGGCGACGGTGGTGTCGCGGACCTGGTCGTAGACGACCTGGTCTGCCAGCAGGATGCGCCCGTCGCTGTCGATCTCGACATGGCCCTGTGCGGTGACGACATGGGCGTTCAGGTCGTAATCCATCTCGTCGGCCTGGAACAGGACGTCGCCCTTGATGCCGAGCGCGGCCGGCGCCGCCGCCCAGGCGGCGTCGGGCACGGCCATCAGTGCCGCGAGCAGCAGCGAGCCCAGCCGTCTCATCCGTCCTCCTGGTTGAAGACGAGGGTCATGCCGATCAGGATCGCGGCGGCGGCCGGCGCGGTGGCGGCCAGCGCCACCGGCAGGATGCCGCTCTGGCCGAGCGCGCGGGCGAACTCGCTGAAGAAATAGATCCCGAAGCCGGCCAGCGCGCTGATCAGCGACACGCGCAAGAGGCCGCCATTGCGCCCCACCCGCACCGAGAAGCTCGCCGACATGAAGACCATCGCGGCGAACAGCGCCGGCAGCGCCAGCAGGCTGTAGAGATAGAGCTCATAGCGCACCGCCGAAAATCCGGCGGTCTGCGCGGCGTGGATGAAGCCCGGCAATTGCCAGAAGGACAGCGTGTAGGGCGGCGCGAAGCTTTCCTGGATCTGGATCGGCGTCAGCGTCGTCTTGACGTCATAGCTGGCGTGGTGCACCGGCGAGCCGTCGGCGCCGCTGACCCAGGCGTCGATCATCTTCCACACCCCGCTTTGGAGCTGGGCCGATTTGGCATCGACCCGGCCGGTGAAGCGGTCGCCGGCGGCGTAGAGGAACACCACGACGTTCTCCAGATGGACGCCCTGATTGGTGACGCGCAGCGCATGGACGATCGATTGCTGGCTCTCGTCGCCCTGGCGCAGATAAAGCCCGTTCGGCGAGATCGAAAGCTGGGACGCCTCGCCCTTGATGTATTTGGCTTCCAGCGCCGCGAACTGCGCCAGCATGCGCGACGAGATCGGCGTCACGATCAGGACCGTGAAGAAACCCAGTCCGGCGGCAACCGCGAGCGGCGGCGCCAGGAAATCCCAGGCCGACATCCCCGCGGCGCGCACCGCGACCAGCTCCTGGTTGCGCGACAGCCGCACGAAGGCCAGCACGCCGCCGAGCAGCACCGCGAACGGCATCAGCTTCTGTCCGAGGTCGGGAAGCTGCAGCAGCGCCATCGCGATCACCACCAGGGTCGAGACGCCGCGGCCCGCCGTGCGGTTGGTGAGATCGACGACGTCGATCGAGAAGGCGAGGATCAGGAAGGCGCCATAGACGATGGCGACGCCGATCAGGAACTGCAGCGCGAGATAGCGGTAAAGCGTCCAGGACCAGCTCACGGCATCGCCTCCGCGGGCCGCGCGCGCCGAAGCCATTCCATCGGCGCCACGCCTGTCAGATTGGCGAGCGCGAAGGCCGAGCCCAGAAGCGGGATGAGATAGAACAGGATGTTCAGCGACGGATCGAGCACCGCCAGCCCCTGCACGCCGTAACCCGCGATGCGCACCGCGATGCCGCCCATCACCGCCAGGGTGATGCGCAGCGCGTTGGCGCCGCGCGCGCGCCGCCCGCGCAGGATCGCCGCCAGCGCGACCAGCGCGAAGACGATGCAGTAGAGCGGCTGCGACAGCCGGTTGTGGCCTTCGGCGAGATAGGCATTGCGCAGCTTCTGCGTGAGATGGGGATCGGGCCAGAACAGTTCGGTCAGATAGCGCTCGCTGGTGGCGCGGTCGTTGCCGCGCGCCGGACCGGCGAACTGGTCGAGGTCGAAGACGTAGCGCTGGAATTTGAGCACCGAGAGCCGCGCCCCGCCATTGCCGCTGACCTCGATCGTGCCGTCGCGCATGATCAGCCGCGCGCCCTCGGTGGTCTGCACGAGCTGACCGCTTTCGGCCAGATAGGTCACCGGCTGCTTCTTGTTGCGGTTGTCGTGCACGAACACGCCCTTGATCGTGCCGTCGGAATTGAGCTCGCGGATGAAGACGGTCAGCCCGGTCGCGGGCGTGTTGAACTCGCCTTCGTTGAGCAGCGCGGTGCCGATATCGGCGCGGATATCGACCACCTTGTCGTTCATCGCCCGCTGGCCGGCCGGCATGAGGTACAGGCCGCACAGCATGGTGAGCGCCATGACGATGGCGGCGAGGATGAAGACCGGCACGGCGATCTGCAAGCGGCTGAACCCCGCCGCCGACATCACCACCAGCTCGCTGTCGGTACTGAGCTTGGAAAGGCCGAACAGGGTGCCGAGGAAGAAGGCGATGGGCAGGATGATGACCAGCAGGCCCGGCAGCACCAGGATGGTCAGATAGATGAAGGTCGGCGCCGATTGGCCGCGGTTGATCACAAGATCGAGAAGGCGCAGCGACTGCGACAGCCAGATCACCATGGTCAGCAGGAATGTAAAGAGCGCGGTCGGCCCCAGAAGCTGGACCAGGAGATAGAGCGAAAGACGCGGCAGTTTCACGCTTGAAGCCGTCACGGCGCGGGCCGCCAAGCCCTTCCGCCCCTTCTATGATTCGACCCAGTGTCGCGGTTTCGAGCTCCGCTGCAATACCGATAAGCGGTGCCGCGCGGACGTCGAGACCCCGGATGACACTGGAACCAACACATTGCCGATGTCCCTTCGATTCCGAGTCTCGAACAAGGCGAAATCGCGATGTTGCGAATTTCGGAATCGGGACACTAGACTAGCCTAGGCGCAGGGCCGTTGTTACGCCGGGCCGGCCGCCGCCTCCGCCTCGCCTACCGGCTCAATACCCCTTAAAGACCTGTGAGCACCAGAACCAATCGGGAGAATAGTTGATGCAATTGTCCTTTGTCGCGCCCAAGGAAGTCGGCTCCGGCGCCTGGGTGGTGGGCGCGCTGGAAGGCCCGGTCCTGACGCCGGCGGCGCAGAAGGCCGACAAGGCGTGCGGCGGCGCGATCGCGCGCGGTCTCAAGGTCAGCAAATTCGCCGGCAAGGGCGGCCAGACGCTGGAGATTCTCGCGCCGGCGGGACTCGGCGTCTCGCGCATCGTGCTGGCCGGCCTCGGCAAGGCCGGCGAGTTCGACGCCACCGCGGCGGAAAACCTGAGCGCTTCGATCAACGGCAAGCTGACCGGCGCCGGCGAGACGGCGGTGACCTATGAGATCGATCCGGGCAAGGGCGGCAAGCTCAAGCCCGGCGCGCTCGCGGCGCATCTGGCGCTCGGCGCGAAGCTGAAAAGTTACGGCTTCAATCATTATCGCACCCGGAATCTCGACGACTACGAACAGCGACTGGCGAGCGTGACCATCGCCACCGATGCGCTGGCCGACGCCAAGAAGAGCTGGGCGGGGCTCGAAGCGGTCGCGGCCGGCATGTTCTTCGCGCGCGACCTCGTCAACGAGCCGCCGAATGTTCTGTATCCCGCCGAATTCGCGCGCCGGGTGAAGACCAAGCTGGGCAAGCTCGGCGTCGGCGTCGAGATCCTGGGCGAAGCGCAGATGAAGAAGCTGGGCATGGGCTTGCTGCTCGGCGTCGGCCTGGGCAGCGAGCGCGAAAGCCAGCTTGTCGTCATGCATTGGCAAGGCGGCCGCAAGAAAAAGGACGCGCCGATCGCCTTCGTCGGCAAGGGCGTATGCTTCGATTCCGGCGGGCTGTCGCTCAAGACGGGCGCCGGCATGATGGGCATGAAGGGCGACATGGGCGGCGCCGCGGCCGTGGTCGGCGCGATGCAGGCGCTCGCGACCCGCAAGGCGCGCGTCAACGCCGTGGGCGTGATCGGCCTGGTCGAGAACATGCCCGACGGCAAGGCGCAGCGTCCCGACGACGTGGTGAAATCGATGTCGGGCCAGACCATCGAGGTGCTCAACACCGATGCCGAAGGCCGCCTGGTGCTGGCCGACGCGCTGACCTACACCCAGCGCACCTTCAAGCCGAAATTCGTCATCGATCTGGCGACGCTCACCGGCGCGATCATCATGGCGTTGGGGCCGGAGCATGCCGGCCTGTTCTCCAACGACGACAAGCTTGCGGAGCGCATCGCGGGCGCCGGCAAGGCGGTGGGCGAGCCGGTGTGGCGCCTGCCCATGGGGCCGGCCTATGACAAGCTGATCCGCTCCAAGATCGCCGACATGAAGAACATCGGCGGCCCCAACGCCGGTTCGATCACCGCGGCGCAGTTCCTGCAGCGTTTCGTCGAGGACAAGCGGCCCTGGGCGCATCTCGATATCGCCGGCGTCGCCTGGCAGGACGGCGAGCAGAAATCGCTGGCGCCGAGCTGGGGCACCGGCTGGGGCGTGCGCATCCTCAACGAACTCGTCGAGGCGCATTACGAGGATTGATGACGGAAACCCTTTTCTACCATCTCGAACGCCGCAGCCTCGATGACGTTTTGCCGGGGCTGATCGAGAAGACGCTGGAGCGCGGGTGGCGCGCGGTCATCCGCGCCGAATCGTCGGAGCGCGCCGACGCGATCGACAATCTGCTGTGGACCTATGACGACCAGACCTTCCTGCCCCACG
>DASWOE010000110.1:0-11048 GCA_036398875.1 Rhizomicrobium sp. | reverse complement strand
AAGGTCCAGCCGATGGCGCGCGGCAGGGAGGCGGGATAGGGCCGCATCTTCAGGCCGAAGGTCAGATACAGGACGCTGGCGATGATCCCGCCATGGAAGACGAAGAACAGCAGGAACTGGATGTCCGGGAAATCGAATTGGACGTCCGGCGTCGCCATGCCCTGCAAGGTGCCGGCAAGGGCCCAGAAATAGGCGAGCTCGTAGGTCCGCTGGTTCGGCCGGAACAGGGTGACGACCGTCGCCACCGTCGCCCAGTCGCAAAGGTTGAGCGGAAACGCATTGCCGACGCCCAGCCAGCCCTTGCCGTGGAGGAGCAGCATCCAGCCGATCCAGTTCGCCGTCATCGCCGTGCCCAGCGCCCAGCGGAACACGCGATCCGCCCGCGCATGCGTCTTCGGCCGCACCGCGACCGCGGCGACGGCCGGCAGCGCGAAGGACGCGACCAGGGCCGCGACATGCGAGGGTCCGAACAGCACAAAAGGCGCGGCCATGCCGGACGTTCCCCTCGTTATTTCTTTGACTTGGAGAAGGCCTATTTCCCATCCTGGAACGAGAACCGGAAGGACACCCCATGAAGTACCGCAAGCTCGGCGCGAGCGACCTCACCGTATCGGAGATTTCCCTGGGTTCGTGGCTGACTTATGGCGTCGGCGTGGAAAAAGAAAGCGCGGCGGCCTGCCTCAACCGCGCCTTCGAGCTGGGCATCAACTTCATCGACACCGCCAATGCCTATGGCCGCGGCGCGGCGGAGAGCGTCCTGGGCGAGGCGCTGGCCGGCCGGCCCCGCGGCTCCTACGTCCTGGCCACCAAGGTGTTTTTCCCGATGAGCGACAGCGACCAGGGCTTGTCGCGGGCGCAGATCGAAAAGCAGCTCGATGCGTCGCTGAAGCGGCTCAGGACCGACTTCGTCGATCTCTATCAGTGCCACCGCTACGACCCGAACACGCCGCTCGAGGAGACGATGGAGGCCCTGACGCGCGCGGTGAAGAGCGGCAAGGCGCGCTTCATCGGCTTCTCCGAATGGTCGCCCCAGCAGATCCAAGCCTCCATCGCCATGACGGGAGTCGAGCATTTCGTTTCCAGCCAGCCGCAATATTCGCTGCTGTGGCGCCGGCCCGAGGCCCAGGTGATCCCGATCGGCGCCGCCAACGGCATTTCGCAGATCGTGTGGTCGCCGCTGGCGCAAGGCATCCTGACGGGAAAATACGATCCCGACGCGCCGCCGCCGGCCGGCACGCGCGCGACCTCGGACAAGATGAACGTCGCCATCGCGCGGTGGATGGAAAAGCCGATGCTGCAAACGGTGCAGAAGCTGCGCCCCCTGGCGCAGGAAGCGGGACTGACGATGGGTCAGTTCGCGCTCGCCTGGGTGCTGCGCGAACCCAACGTCGCCAGCGCCATCGTGGGCGCGAGCCGCCCGTCGCAGCTCGACGAGAACGCGGCGGCGAGCGGCGCCACGGTCGATCCCGCGCTGTTCGCACGCGCCGAGGCCATCGTCGCGGAGGCGCTGCCGAAGCGGGCTGTCTAAAAGCACGGCCGCCTTCCGCAGCGGAACGGTTGCGTTACGGACGGGGGCGCGATTTGCTGCCGCCTTGCTCGAAGGAGAACCCGATGTCAGCCGCAGCCGTGAAGCCGGTGCCGACGACCAAAGGCGCGGTGCCGTTTCTGAAAGTGCCGAAGGATGGCGAGCCCTATCTTGCCGGTTCGAAATGCGGCAAATGCGGCGAGGTCGCGGTCGGCACGCGCGAGACCTGCGGCAGGTGCGGCGCGCGCACCGGCATGGCGCAGGTCAAGCTCGGCACCACCGGCAAGCTGTACAATTTCACGGTCGTGCACCGGAATTTTCCGGGCGTGCCGGTGCCCTTCATCTCCGCCATCGTCGATGTCGATGGCGGCGGGACGCTGAAGGGCAACCTTCTCGGCGTCGATCCCGATCCGGCCAAGATCGCATTCGACCTGCCGGTGAACATCGTGATCCGACCCGTGCCGCAGAAGGACAAGGACGGCAATTCCTATCTCGCCTATTTCTTCGAACCCCAATCCGCTGCGCCCAAGCCGTAAGGAGACCGCCATGAGCAACGACGTCTATGTCGTCGGAACCGACATGATCAAGTTCGGCCGCTTTCCCGAACGCAGCGTGCCCGAACTCGGCGCCCAGGCGGCGCTGATGGCGCTCGACGATTGCGGGCTGACCATCCAGGACATGCAGGCGCTCTACAGCGGCAATCTGTTCGAGGCCTCCGCCGGCGTCGGCCAGCGCATCCTGCGCGAGATCGGCCAGACCGGCATTCCGGTTGTGAACACCGCGAACGCCTGCGCCACCGGCGCGACCGCGTTCCGCGAAGGCTGGATGGCGATCAAGGCCGGCGTCTACGACGTCGTGCTGTGCGTCGGCAGCGAGCAGATGGGTTCGGGCCTGCTCGGCGGCGGCGGCGGGAGCAAGGGCATCGCGACCGAGGGCCTGCTCGGCTCGGGCACCATGCCGTCGGTGTTCGCCCATGTCGGCCTGGAGCACACGCGCAAATACGGCACCACCTTCGAACAGTTCGCCAAGGTGTCGGTCAAGAACCATCACCACTCCACGCTGAACCCCAAGGCGATGTACCAGAAGGAAACCCCGCTGGAGGAGGTGATGGGCGCGGAGATGATCTCCTATCCCAACACCAAGCTGATGTGCTCGGTGAACGTCGACGGTTCGGCCGCCGCGGTGCTGTGCTCGGAGAAGAAGGCACGCGAACTGGGGCTGATGGGCCGCGCCGTCAAAGTGCGCGCCTCGGCCCTCGCGTCCGATCCCTATACGCCGCGCAACATCGCGATGATGGACTTCAACGCCGTCACGCGCCTCGCCGCCAAGACGGCGTATGAGATGGCGGGGCTCGGCCCCGACGATATCGACCTGATCGAGCTCCACGATTGCTTCGCCACCGCGGAGCTGGTGCATTACGAGAATCTCGGCCTGTGCGCCGACGGCGAGGCGGGACGCCTGATCGATACCGGCGAGACCCGGCTGGGCGGGCGCATTCCGGTCAACGTCTCCGGCGGGTTGCTCTCCAAGGGTCATCCGCTCGGCGCCACGGGCATCGCCAATATCTACGAGGTGACGACGCATCTGCGCGGCGAGGCGGCGAACCGCCAGGTTGACGGCGCGCGCATCGGGCTCACCCATGTGGTGGGCGCCGGCAGCGCCTGCGCGGTGCATATCCTGGAAAAGGCATAGCAGCCTTGCGAAGACTTTCGCGCGCGGCGGGGCTAGTCTCCCGCCGCGTTTCGCTTTTCGGAGGGATGTCGTGAGGCGTTTTCTGATGGCCGCCCTGGGCCTGCTGTTCGCAGTCTCGCCGGCGGCCGGCCCTTGCGTCCTTGCCGCCCAACCGGCCGCTCCCGAACGCACCGTCGTCTATGTGCTGTTCGACGGCTTCTCCCCCGCCGAACTCGATGCGGCGCATCCCACGCCCAATTTCGACCGGCTGAAGCGCGAAGGCGCCTGGTCGCGCCATCTCGTGCCGGCGTTTCCCTCGGTCTCCCTGATCAACCACACGACCGCCTATACCGGCTGCTGGCCGCAGCATCACGGCATCATGTCGAACATCTTCGTCGATCCGAAGCTGGGCCGGTTCGGCGCGCCCGGCGGCGACCTGGGCGACGCCGCCTGGCGCACCGGCTGCGAGACCATGTGGGAAGCGGCGGAGCGGCAGGGCGTGCGTGCGGCCGCGCTCAACACGGTCGGCCGCTGGTCGAGCCGGACCGGCGCGCGCGCGAGCTATATCAATCCCGAAGTGCCGTGGAAGCAGCACGAAAGCGACCACACGATCATCGAGCGCGGGCTCAAGCTGCTCAAGGACGGCGGTCCGAACCATCCGCGCCTGATCGCGCTCTATTTCGACATCCCCGACAGCGTCGCGCACCGGCATGGCGTCGCGGGCGCCGAGACGCAGGAGGCGGTCCGGCGCGCCGACGCGATCACGGGCCGCCTGATGGCGGCGATCAAGGCGCTGCCGCCGGGCCGCGAAGGCACGCTGGTCATCGGCACCGATCACGGCATGATCGACGTTGGGCCGCTGATCAATCTGGGCCGCATTCTTGCCGAGAACGACATCCATGCCGACCAGGCGACCGACGGCGCCAGCGCCTTCCTCTATGTCGACAAGGGCGACAGCATCGACCGGGTCGAAGCGGCGCTGAAGAAGTATCCCGACCTGTTCGCGGTCTACCGCAAGGGCCATTATCCCGCTTTTTCCCATCTCGGCACCGGCCCGCGCGCCGGCGACCTCCTGCTCGTCACCCATCCGCCCTATTGGATGGCGGGGCCGGAGCTCTATCCCGCCTGGGCGAAGTGGATCGGAATCAACTGGTTCTGGCCGCGCGCCTTCGTGCCGCCGACGGTGACGCTCAAGGCCACGCATGGCTACGATCCCAACATCGTGCAGATGCACGGCATTTTCTTCGCCTGGGGCGCCGGCGTGCGGCCGGGCGAGGTCAAGCGCCTCGATCAGATCGACGTCCATCCGACGGTGATGGCCCTGCTGGGGCTCCAGCCGGGCCGGCCGGTGGACGGACATGCGATAGCGGCCGTCGGGGCGCCCTGACCGGCGGCTCAGCCTTTCGGCTCGCGGTACATCCAGGGGAACAGGAGGCCGACGGGCACGGCCCAGAACGTCCCGGCGATCAGGTAGAAGAAAAACGCGGCCACGCCGCTCGCATGCGGCAGCAGATGCGCCGCGACGCCCATCGCGATGAGGGCATAGACCGGCAGCCAGAGCAGGATGAGAACCGTCCCGATCAGCTTCTTGGTCCTCGGCGTCATGTTCTCGTCCGTTGCACCACACCGACCTCCTAGGGCGGCCGTCGCATGCCGGTCAAGCGCCGCGATCAGAACCGCGACGCCGTGAGCCTGGTGTCGGCCAGCGACCACGCCTGGGCGAAATCCTTGCGCGTCGCCGCCGCGCCGGCGGCGTCGCCCATCGCGTCCTGGGCCTGTGCCAAGCCGAACAGCGCCCATCCGTCGCCGCGATAATAGGTCAGGCTGCGGCGATAGACCTCGGCGGCCTCCTTGGCGCGGCCCGCCTGCAGCAGCACCGCGCCGAGCAGGTGGCTGGACGGCTGGTGCCAATAGGGCGGCTCGGTATAGGGCAGGGCCTCTTCCAGGTCGCGCGCCTGGGTGAAGTCCTCGACGGCGCCGTTGAAATCGCCGCCCAGCCGCTGCGCTTCGCCGGCGAGCTGCGCCAGCGCGATCTGCACCATGGCCTTGGCCGGCATCATCGCGTTGTAGGCGGCGATATCCGGATCGTCGAGGAGGGCCGCCAGCGCGACATGGTCCCGCGCGGCGCCGATCCTGTCGCCGGTGTTGAGTTCGGCGAAACCGTGCGCCAGATACGCGATGGCGAGCGTGAGCTTCTGCTCCGGCGGCGGCATCGGCTCGGCGAGGATCGCGTCCCATTTGCCGAAGCGCAGCAGCGTCGCATAGGGCGTGAGATAATAGAGCTGCGCGAAGGGCCCCACCTTCGCCGCGTCCGGGCCGACCGCCTTCACCAGCCGGCGCGCCGCGCCGATCGAAGCGGCGTAGCTGCCTTCCATCTCCGACGAGGTCCACAGGAAGTGGATGTTGTGCCCGTAATAGCCGATCGGGTAGTAGCCCTGGGCGCGGCAGGCCGCGATGTACTGCTCATCGACCAGCGCCGCCAGCGTGTTCACCTTCGCCGCATCGGCATAGCGCCCGATGCGGTAATAGATGTGCGAGGGCATGTGCACGATATGGCCGGCGCCGGGCATCAGCGCCTCCAGCCGGTCGGCGGCCGCTTCCGCGCGCTCAGGCGTGGTCGTCGCCTCCACCGCATGGATGTAGAGATGCAGCGCGCCCGGATGATAAGGCGCGCGCTTGATGATGCCTTCGAGCGTGGCGACGATGTCGGCGGCGTGGCCCTTCGGCGTGACGCCGTCCTGCTCCCAATAGTCCCAGGGCTGGGTATCCATCATGGCTTCGGCATAGAAGGTGCTGGCATCGAGATCGCCGGGATATTTCTTCCACAGCCCGCCCATGGCGCGCTGGAAGGCGTCGTCCAGATGCGCGCGGTCGGCCTTGGGATCGGCGGAATAGCGTTCGGCGAGCGCGTCGATCCAGCCGCGCTCTTCCGCCGAGGCATGGGGCTTGAGCGCGATCGCGTTCTGCAGCGCCTGCCAGGCCGGCGTCACCGCGTCGGCGGGCATGGAAAGATTGATGTTGGGGCCGAGCGCGAAGGCCACGCCCCACCAGCACATCGCGCAATGCGGATCGAGCCGCGCCCCCTCGCGGAAGGAGCGGATCGCCTCGGCATGGTTGAAGCCGAAGGTGAGGTTGACGCCCTGGTCGAACAGAAGCTGGGTTCTGGCGTTGCGGGTCGAGATTTTGTGACGGTGCCGGCCGAGCCCCTTGAAGACCGGCGCGCCGGGCTTGTCCGCTTCGCCCATATACACGGCGGGCATGGGGTCGATCATCTTCATCGCCATGCCGGCCGGCATCGTGTCCGCGGCAAAAGCCGCCGTCGCGGAGAAGGCCGCGGCGGCCAGGGTGGCAAGGGTTTTCATCGAATCCTCGGCTATGGCAGGGCGAACCATGCTGGCCTTGCGCCGCCGCGACAAGATGGCGGCAAGACCTTGGGCGGCAAGGGCTTTATGCAGGCGTCATGAGCGGAACGGCACCCGAATTCTGGCGCAGCCGCCGGGCAGTCGGCTGGTGGCTGCTCGGCGTGGCCGCGATCATCCTGGGGATGATCACGGTCGGCGGGCTGACGCGGCTCACGGGCTCGGGCCTGTCGATCACGCAATGGGACCCGATCCTGGGCGCGCTTCCGCCGCTGACCGATGCGCAGTGGCAAGCGGCATTCGCCAAGTACCGGCTGATCCCGCAATACATCCACGAAAACGCCGGCATGAGCCTGGCGGCGTTCAAGGGCATCTTCTGGTGGGAATGGGCGCACCGGCTGCTGGGGCGGCTGCTGGGCGTGTTCTTCGTCCTGCCGTTCCTGTGGTTCGCCTGGACCGGCGCGATCCGCCGCGCCGAGTGGCCGCGCATGGTCGTCCTGTTCCTGCTCGGCGGGCTGCAGGGCTTCGTCGGCTGGTGGATGGTGCAGAGCGGGCTGGAGACGCGTCTGAGCGTGTCGCAATACCGCCTGGCGATCCATCTGGGCGTCGCGCTGGTCCTGCTGGTGGCGATGGTATGGATCGCGCTCGACTATCTCAGGCGCGAAGGCGAGCCGGCGCGCGGGCCTCGCCTGCCGCGCGGGCCTCTTGCCGTCGCCGCGCTCGTCTATGCGCAGATGCTGCTGGGGGCGCTGGTCGCGGGCCTGCATGCCGGCCTGATCTACAACACCTGGCCGTCGATGGATGGGCGCCTCGCGCCGCAGGACGCCTTCGCGCTCAGCCCCTGGTGGGTCAATTTTTTCGAGAACCCCGGCACGGCGCAATTCGATCACCGGATCGGCGCCTATGCGGTGGCGATTTCGGTCTTCGTCCTGCGGTGGCGCGGGCGCGGCAGGCCGGCCGGCTGGGCGCGGCGCAGCGGCAATGCGCTGCTGCATCTGACGCTGTTCCAGGTCGCGCTCGGAATCGCGACGCTGTTGCTGCAGGCGCCGGAATTCCTCGCCGCCGCGCACCAGCTCACCGCCGCGCTGCTGCTGTGCGCGGCGGTGTGGCATGTGTTTGAGCGGCGCTATATCGCCAGCGCCTGATCCAGGTCGGCGATGATGTCCTCGACGCTTTCGATGCCGATGGAGAGGCGCATGACCTCGTTGCCGGCGCCGGCCCTCGCGCGCTCGTCGTCGTTGAGCTGGCGGTGCGTGGTGGATGCGGGATGGATGATCAGGCTCCTCGTATCGCCCACATTGGCGAGATGGCTGATCAGCTTGACGCCGTTCACGATCTTCACGCCGGCGTCGTAGCCGCCCTTGAGGCCGAAGGTGAACACGGCGCCCGCGCCCTTGGGGCAATAGGTGCGATGCAGGCCGTAGGACGCATCGTCCTCCAGCCCGGCATAATTCACCCAGGCGACCTTCGGATTGCGCTTCAGCCATTGCGCCACCGCGAGCGCGTTGTCGCAATGCCTCTGCATGCGCAGCGGAAGGGTTTCGATTCCCGTGAGGACCAGGAACGCGTTGGTCGGCGACAGCGCCGGCCCCAGATCGCGCAGGCCCAGGACCCGGCAGGCAATGGCATAGGCCATGTCGCCGAAGGTCTCCCACATCTTCATGCCGTGATAGGACGGGCAGGGCTCGCTCAGCGTCGGGAATTTGCCGCCGCCCCAATCGAACTTGCCCGAGTCCACGATGATGCCGGCCATGGAATTGCCGTGGCCGCCGAGAAATTTCGTCGCCGAGTGCAGCACGATGTCGGCGCCCCATTCGATCGGGCGGATGAGATAGGGCGAGGCCAGCGTGTTGTCGACGATCAGGGGCACGCCCGCCGCGTGCGCGATGCCGGCGATCGCCTCGATATCGCTGACGATGCCGCCGGGATTGGCGAGACTCTCGATGAACACCGCCCTGGTGCGGTCGTCGATCTGCGCCTTGAAGCTCGCGGGATCGCGGGTGTCGGCCCATTTCACGTTCCAGGCGAACTTGGCGAAGCCCTGGCTGAACTGGTTGATCGAGCCGCCATAGAGCTGGCGCGCCGCGACGATGTTGTCGCCGGGCGACATCAGCGTGTGCAGCGCGATGAGCTGGGCGGCATGGCCCGAGCCCACCGCCAGCGCGGCGCGGCCGCCTTCGAGCGCCGCGACGCGCTCCTCCAGCACCGCATTGGTCGGGTTCATGATGCGCGAATAGATGTTGCCGAAGACCTGCAGATTGAACAGCGCCGCGGCATGGTCCGCGTCCTCGAACACATAGGCCGTGGTCTGGTAGATCGGCGTGGCGCGCGCGCCGGTGGCGGGATCGGGCTGGGCGCCGGCATGGACGGCAAGGGTGTCGAAACCGTAGTCGGACATGGCTTTCCTCCGTGGACGGGTAGAACTCTACCAATTCTATAGGGTATCGATCAACGCCGCGTCAGAACGCGAGTCGGCCCTTCAGATCGTCGAACGGGATCATGACATGTTCGCGATAGGCGGGGCGAGCGGTCAGGCGCTCATACCAGGCCTCGACATGGGGCAGGGCGGGGCGGTCGATCTCCAGCGCGAAATAGCGATAGAGCTGCGTTGCGGCGGGGATGTCGCCGAGGCTGAGCGCGTCGCCGGCGACGAAGGCGGTGGTCTCCAGGTGCCGGTCGAGCAGGCGCAACAGGATTGCGCAGCGCGCGACGGCCTTGCGGATCGCCGGCCAGTTCCGCTGGTCCTCGGGGGTGCGGTAGAAGCCCCAGAACACGCCGTTCAGGAAGGCGGGCTGGAGATCGGCGAGCGTCCAGTCGGTCCACTGGTCGGAGTGGGCGCGCACGCCCGGATCGAGCGGCCACAGCGTGCCCGCGCCGTACGTCGCCGCGAGATAGCGCAGGATCGCATGGCTCTCCCAGACCACCGTGCCGCCATCGTCGATGACGGGCACGCGGCGGTTGGGGTTCAGCGCGCCGAACTCTTCCGTATCCAGGCCGCCGAACGCTCCGCCGGCATGGATGTGCTCGTGCGGCAGATCGAGTTCGCCGACCGCCCACATCACCTTCTGCACGTTGAGCGAGTTGCGCCGGCCCCAGATTCTCAGCATGTCGCGCTCATGCCAGCCGGAATCGTTCGGATGTCACGCCGTCGCGGATCCGGACCGCCAGTGCCGCGGCCTCGGCCGTGTCGTCGCTGAGCGCGTGCGGTCCGGCGCCGTCGAACAGGGCGTAGAAGTCGCGATATTGCGCATAATCGTCGATGCGGCCCTGCGGGCGCACAGCGGCGCGGGCAAACGGTATGGCGGCCGCCGACATCGAACGCATCAGAATCCGAAAGCGGTCCAACCGCGGCTCGTCGGCGGGCGGCCGCACCACGAACGACCAGAACTTGTCGCCTTCGACATGCGCGGTCGGCCCGGGCATCAACGCAACGAGCTCACGCGCCACCGTGGTCTTCCCGGCGCCGACCGGCCCCGAAAGCACGAGCAGGGAACCCGTCCGCGCCTTCGTCTCGCCCTTGACGGTCATCGGTTCACACGCGGTTGAGCGAGCCGCCCTTGCCGAACAGCAGCGGCTTTCGGTTGTCGATCACCTTGCGGTTGACGCCCATCCAGCCGATCTCGCCCGAAAAACGGCCATGCTCGATCTTGGGGCAGCGGTCCATGATGACGGTCAGGCCGGCCTCGCGCGCCAGGGCGGCCGCTTCTTCGTTGATCACGCCGAGCTGCATCCAGATCGTCTTGATGCCGAGCCGGTCTTTCTGCTCCAGCGCCTCGCGCACGATCTGCGGCGCGGCGTCGGAGGCGCGGAAGATATCGACCATGTCGACCGGCGCGGGCACGTCCGTCAGCGAGCCGTAGACGGTCTGGCCGAGGATCTTCTTTCCGACCATCGAGGGATTGATCGGATGGATGACATAGCCCTTGGCGAGCAGATACATCATCGCGAAATAGGACGGCCGCATGTCGTTGCCGCTCGCCCCGACCATGGCGATGGTCTTGGTCGAGCGCAGGATCGATTTGATGAGGTCGTCGGGATAGATGGTCATGGGATACTCGCTGTCGTCCCCGGCGGGCAGCGCGCTTCGGCGCGAGGCGGCGGAAGGGGACCCAGGTGTTTACATCCGGGCGGCGGTGAAGACAAAGCGCATTGGCGTCAGCTCACTGCGGCCAACGGGGCTCCCGCTTCTCCACAAAGGCGCCGATGCCTTCCTCGGCCTCGGCGCCGAGCATGTTCAGGGTCATCACCTGGCTGGCATAGTCATAGGCATCGGACAGGCCCATTTCGACCTGGCGATAGAACGCTTCCTTGCCGATCTTGAGCGTGCCGTGAGGCTTGGTGGCGATCAGGGCCGCAAGCCTGGCGGTCTCGCCTGCCAGCGCCTCGGGCGCGACGACGCGGTTGATCAGGCCGATACGGCGGGCTTCCTCGGCCGCGATCATCTCGCCGGTGAGCAGCATCTCCATCGCATGCTTGCGCGCCACGTTGCGCGA
>DASWOE010000109.1:0-2887 GCA_036398875.1 Rhizomicrobium sp. | reverse complement strand
GCCAGCGCGGTGAAGCCCAGGATCGACATCGGCAGGACGAGGATGGCGAGCATCGCCATTTTCACGTCCTTGGATTCGATCTTCTTGCCGAGATATTCCGGCGTGCGCCCGACCATCAGCCCGGCGATGAACACCGCGAGCACCGCGAACAGCAGCATGCCGTAAAGGCCCGAGCCGACGCCGCCGAAGATGATCTCGCCCAGCATGATGTTGAACATCGGCACCAGGCCGCCGAGCGGCATCAGGCTGTCATGCATGGTGTTGACGGCGCCGCAGGAGGCATCGGTCGTCACCGTGGTGAAGAGCGCGGAATTGGCGATGCCGAAGCGCACCTCCTTGCCCTCCATGTTGCCGCCGGATTGCAGCGCGCCCGCCGACTGGTCGATGTGAAGCGCGGCGAAGGCGGGATTGCCCGGCGCCTCGGCGGCGTAGACGACGACGACACCGGCCAGGAACAGAAGGCCCATGACGGCGAAGATCGCCCAGCCCTGGCGCTGGCTGCCGACCATGCGGCCGAACAGATTGGTCAGCGCCGCGCCGATGGAGAAGATGAGAACGAGCTGGACCAGATTGGTGATCGCGTTCGGATTCTCGAACGGATGGGCCGAGTTGGCGTTGAGAAAGCCGCCGCCATTGGTGCCCAGCATCTTGATCGCTTCCTGCGACGCCACCGGACCCTGCGCGATGGTCTGCTTGGCGCCCTCCAGCGTGACGGCGTCGGCATAGGGCAAGAGGTTCTGCGGCACGCCCTGCCAGACGAAGAACAGCCCGACGACGATGGAGACCGGCAGCAGGATGTAGAGCGTGCAGCGGGTCATATCGACCCAGAAATTGCCCACGCCCCCGGCCGAGCGGCGCGCGAAGCCGCGCACCAGCGCGACCGCGAGCGCGATGCCCGTGGCGGCCGAGACGAAGTTATGGACCGTCAGCCCGGCCATCTCGACGAGATAGCTCATCGTCGTCTCGGGCACATAGGACTGCCAGTTGGTGTTGGTGACGAAGCTGACCGAGGTGTTGAAGGCGAGGTGCTCGCCGACCGCCGGCAGATGCTGGGGATTGAACGGCAGCACCGCCTGGAGCCGCTGCAGCGCGTAGAGCACGACGAACCCCGCCATCGAGAAGGCAAGCATGGCGATCGCATAGACCGTCCAGTGCTGGTCCTCCTTCTCATCGACGCCGCCGATCGCATAAAGCACGCGCTCGATCGGGCGGAGGAGGAACGACAGGGCGGTGCGCTCGCCGTCGAAGACGCGCGTCATGTAGCCGCCCAGCGGCTTGGTGATCGCGATGACGATCGCGCAATAAACGGCGATCTGAATCCAGCCATTCACAGTCATGGGACGTTCCTCAGAACCGCTCGGGGCGGATCAGCGCGTAGACGAGATAGACGAGAATGCCGAGCGTCACGGCGCCGCCAAGCCAATAGTCGAGCATCATGGGATCACCTCACAAACGGTCGCAGGCGCGGACATAGGCCATCGCGGCCGCCAGGAAGGCGAGCCCGATTGCGACGAACAGGATGTCGAGCATGCGAACCTCTTCTGCTTTGCTGCCGGACGGGAAAGCGGGCCGGCGAATCCCGGTTCGCACGTCGATGATGCGGCGCTTGCGAACTTGCGGCCTTTAACTAGGCGCGACGGGATAAGGGATCGAGAGCGAAAGTCGGGCGGCGATATAAGATTTTCATAAGGGTTCGCCGTCGGAGCGCGGTCTGGGACTGACGTTCGGCGATCGGTCTGAAACGAAGGACCCAAGGGGCGCCAAGCGTCAGCTCAGCCGATCATCGGTCCGGGGAAGAGCTGCGTCGCGGCGACCGCGAGAACGGCGGCGGCCGCCAGGACCGCGAGCGCCTCGGACAGCACGCGGCCGGGCGCATTGGCGGGATCGGCGGGGATCGATTCGTTCGAAGGGCCGCACGTCGCTTCCATCCAGCACGCGCCGGCATCGCCGCGGCGCAAGATGGCGCGCGGGTACGGACCCGCCGGCGCCGCCGCGTTTCCAAAGCTCAGGACCTGGGACATCATCTGCGCCTTCGATGGCGCGCCGCGAGGCGCCGTGCCCCAGCATAGGAAAGGTCCGCATTAAAATTCCATGCGGAATGGCGCCCGCATGGGCGCGGCCGCCCGCGATCGGTTCGCCCCGTGAGGATTCTATCCTTCGTCGCCATGAGCAGGCTCGAATTTCCGTGCCGTCATCCGCATCCCCGGGCAACGCGGCGGATCGGATGCCGGCTATACCGGCGCCGCCAGATCGCGCTCGTCGAGCCGGCTGATGATCATGATCTTCTGCCAGATCTTGCGGCCCAGATCGGAGGTCAGCGCCTCGACCTCGTTCACCGCGGCCGTCACCGCATCGTCCTGCAGCGGGCCGGCATAGAGCGCCGCCAGCTTGGCGATCAGGGCCAGCATCTCGGTGCAATAATCCAGATAGCGCGCCAATTCGAACTCGCTCATCCGGCGGGGCGGCGAGGACGGCGTCGCCCGCCCGCCGGCCAGGATGATGGTGGGGTCCTTGGTGAGCTGGTGCATGTCCACGACATGGGCGAAGGAGCGCAGCTCGAACAGCCGGCGCAGCACGGCACGCCGCTTCCAGCGCCGCTCCAGCGTCAGCACGAACCAGATCGCGCCGAAGGCCAGGATCAGGAGGTTGACGACCGCGTCCAGCCCTTGCGTCGCGGTGACGATGTCGGAGCGCCGCAACACCGCGGCCCAGTCGATCAGGCGCGCGACATAGACCTGGGCGGCGATGCCGCCGAGCACGGCCGCCGCGGCGAGGCCGCGCAGCGCGAAATTGGGTTGCGCCAGCGCATCCACCCGCGCCGCGGTGGCATCGGCCGCGACGGCAAGATCGACGGCGACGCCGGCCAGGCCCGAGCCGGGGAACCGCT
>DASWOE010000108.1:0-7019 GCA_036398875.1 Rhizomicrobium sp. | reverse complement strand
ACCCCGCTGTCGCCCGTCACATTGCCGGAGTTCGCCGAGGTGATGACGATGTGTCCGTTGGCGAGGGCCCGCTCCGCATGCGCGCCGATCAGGACGAGGCGCACGCTGTCGGCACGCATGGTGATGTCGCCCTGGGTGATGATCACGTTGCCGATATAGGTGCCGTTGACGATGCCCGGACCCGATTTCACCGGGGTGCGCTCCGCCACGAACGAGTCCGAGGCGATATGCACCGGCGCGTCGGAATTGTGATGCGCGATCGGGCTTGGCTGTGCCGCAGGCGCAGCCGGATCGGCCAGCGCCGGCGCGGCCGCGAGCAGGAGCAGCATTGCGAAGGCATGCCTCATTTCTTTTTCGCCTCCGCCGGCAGGAGCGTCATCTCGACATGGCCCTTGAGGAGCAGCTGGTCCGTCTTGCGATCGACCTCGAAGGAGTCGGCCCTGAGCGTTCCGGCCGGACCGTGGCCGGTGACCGTATCGGGGCCCTTGAACAAGCCCTTCTTCAAATCGACATCGGCGCGGCCCGTGTGCAGCTCGTAGCCGTCGTCGGAATAGACCGCGATGCCGCCGCTGAGCGCCAGCATGCCCTTCTCCATGTCGAAATAGCCCTTGGTCGCCGTGGCATTGAGCCAGCGATTCTTGTCGAGTGTCAGGTCGGCCTCCACCGCGTAGAGGGTCGCGTGGCGGACATTGCGGGGATCCTGGACGGCGGAATCGGCGGTGACGACGAAGGGATGGCCCTTCTTGTCGCTGCCGGTCAGGCGCGGCTTGGTCATGGTCAGGTCGTTGCGGATCACGCCGATGCTTTCGGTCGCCAGCGAAACCTTGTCGGACTGCCGCGGCACGAGCGCATAAGCGATCACAGCCGCGATCAGCAGGCCGGCCGTGATCGGCAGCACGCGCTTCATGACGAGGACGAAACGCGAATAGCGCAGAGCGTTGATCGCCGTGTCGCGTGTGCGCGCGGTCCAGTCGCGCCGCAACCGGCCGGCCGCGCGCCCGGGTTCGCCCGAAACCGGCTGTATCAATGCATCGCTCACGCTGCTGCGACGCGGCATGTCAGGACAGGCCCGCCCGCAGAATGTCGTGCACGCTCAGGAAACCGACCGGCTTGCGCAATTCGGCCTTCGGATCGACGACGAAAAGATAGGTCACCTTCGGCGGCTTTGCGTTCATGAAGGTCAGCGCTTCGGAGGCGAGAATGTCGGGCGAGACCGTTTTCGGATTGGCGGTCATAACGTCGCCGGCCCGCTTGTCCAGCAATCCGGCCTCCATATGGCGGCGAAGATCGCCGTCAGTGACGATGCCGATCAGCGCGCCGCGCCCATCGACCACGCCGGCATAGCCGGCGATGCCGAACTTGGCCGAGGTCATCGTCATCAGCACGTCGCGCATCGGCGTTTCCGGCGCAACCAGAGGCAGCTCCTCGCCCTTGTGCATGATGTCGCTGACGCGGATCAGCTTCTTGCCGAGCGCGCCGCCGGGATGAAAATCGCGGTACTGGTCGGCCGAGAACCCGCGCCGTTCCATCAACGCCACCGCCAGCGCATCGCCCAGTGCCAGCATCATGGTCGTCGAGGTCGTGGGGGCCAGGCCCATCGGGCAGGCTTCCTGCGCCTTGGGCAGCAGGAGCGCGATGTCGGACGCCTGCAGCAGGCGGGAATCGGTGTTGTTGGCGACCCCGATCAGCGGAATGGAGAGGCGCTTGCCATAGGTGATCAGGTCGGCGAGTTCCGCGGTCTCGCCGGAATTGGACAGCATCAGCAATGCGTCGCTGCGCGTCACCATGCCGAGGTCGCCATGGCTGGCTTCCGCCGGATGGAGGAAGAGCGCGGGCGTCCCGGTGGAGGCGAGCGTGGCCGCGATCTTGCGGGCGATGTGGCCGGACTTTCCCATGCCGCTGACGATCACCCGCCCCTTGACCGAGAGGATTGCGTCGATGGCGCGCGAGAACTCGCCGTTCAGGCTTTCGCCCAGCGCGGCGATGGCGTCGGTGGCGTGGCGCAGCACGCGGCGCGCCGCCGCCAAGTCGCGGCTCTTGGCCGAGCCGGTACGCGCGACTCTGATCTTGGCAGATGCCATGCAGCCCCTTGTTATTGTTGGCTTTGCCCTGGTGGGGGTCCCGTTTACGCGAAAATCGTGCCAAATGTGTCCCAGGCCGCCGGCCGGTTCAAGTTACATTATTGCGGAGCGGTAAACGGGGGATTTACCCTGCCGATCCGGCGGCCGGATCATCCTCGGCATCGCGCATGACGGGCGCTAATGCGCGAAAATATCTATGTCTTCCCAGCCGGCCAGATCCAACGAGGCGCGGGACGGCAGAAATTCGAAGCAGGCCTTGGCCAGCGCGGTGCGGTGCTCGCGCGCCAGCATGGTGTCCAGCACATCCTTCAGCCGGTGCAGATAGGCGACGTCGTTGGCGGCATAAGCGAGCTGCTTCTCGCTCAAGACCGGCGCGCCCCAGTCGGAACTTTGCTGCTCCTTGGAGAGATCGACGCTCAACAGCTCCTTCACCAAATCCTTCAGTCCGTGTTTGTCCGTGTACGTCCGAACCAGCTTGGAGGCGATCTTGGTGCAGTAGATCGGCGCGGTGACGACGCCGAGATAGCGCTCGAACATCGCCACGTCGAAGCGCGCGAAATGAAACAGCTTGGTGACCGCCGGATCGGTCAGCAGCGCCTTGAGGTTGGGCGCGGAATAAGCGCCGGGGGCGAATTGCACGGCGTGGCACACATTGTCGCCGGCCGAGAGCTGGACCAGGCAGAGCCGGTCGCGGAACGGGTTGAGGCCCAGCGTTTCGCTGTCGATGGCGACGAGCTTGCCGAGGTCGAGGCTGGCGGGCAGATCGCCCTGGTGGAGCTTTATCTTCATGTCGTGACGCCCCGCGCACACCGCGCGCGATAGAGTTTCCGGTCCAAAACCGTCCCGCATATGGCGACTAATTCCGCCATAGGCAAGGCAAAACGGGTTGGGCGCCGGTTCGGGCGTGCGGCCGGCTTCAGCGGTTCTCGCCGGTCACCGGGGTCCAGCCCGGCGGGTCGCTGGCGGGAAAGCTCTCATCCGAGGTCTCATCGACGATGTCGGGCACCGAAGCGGGCGCGGAGTTTCGCCGCGGCCCCTTGCGGGCGGCCGCCGCCTTCCGTTTGGCCTTCGGCTTCGCCTTGCGCTTCACGGCGGACTTCGCCGCGTGGCGAGGCTTGGCGGCCTTCTTCGCGACCTTGCGCGATTTGGTCTTGCGCTTCCTGTTGACGACCATGACCGGCCCCGTGCGTGCGGCGGCGAAATGCTATGGTATGAGAGCCAAGTCACGCAACGGCACATTCCCGGAATGATCCCCCTTCTGCTTGCACCTGCCGCCTTCGCGGCGACGATGCTCGGCGGCCTCGTTGCGCTGCGGCTCAAGGACCGCCTGCACCTGATCCTGGGCTTCAGCGCGGGCGCGGTCGTGGGCGTGGCCTTCTTCGACCTGTTGCCCGAAGCCATGCGCGCGCCGGCGACGTCGCCGATGACCGCGATGCTGTTCGTAGCGGGCGGTTTCCTGCTGTACCTGCTGCTCGACCGCGTCGCGCTGCTGCACGACCATGACGACGGCCACGGCCATGCCCATGGCGTGCCGCGCAGCGCGCTGGGCGCCGTCACGCTGGTGGTGCACAGCGTGTTCGACGGCATGGCGATCGGCTTCGGTTTCCAGGTCTCCGCCGCCGTCGGCCTCACCCTCGCCATCGCCGTGGTGACGCACGATTTCTCGGACGGAATCAACACCATGAACGTGGTCTTGAAGAACGGCGGCAGCCGACGCGAAGGGCTGCGCTGGCTGCTGGCCGACGCGGTCGCGCCGGCGGTCGGCATTGCAGCAACCTATGTCGTGCATCTGCCGGCGGCTGCCTTTGGGCAGGTCCTGGCCGTGTTTGCCGGGCTGTTCCTCTATCTGGGCGCGAGCGACCTGGTGCCGGAGAGCCATCACGCCCATCCCAAATTCCTGACCACGGTCATGACCATTCTCGGCGCGGCGCTGATTTTCGCCGCCAACGCGGTCCTGAGCTAACCTGCTCTACGACGCCGACTTCTTCAGCTTGGACTTGTCGTAGGCCGCGAGGCCAGGCTTGTACGATTTGTCGTCGATGAACTGGCGGATGCCTTCCTTGCGGCCGTCATTGTCGAAGCTGTTGGCGGCCTCCTGGGCGCGGATGAGATAGTCCTCGGCATTGTCGAAGGTCATCTCGCGGACGCGGCGGACCGCGTCCTTCGCGGCCTTGAGCGCAACCGGGTTCTTCTCCAACAGCACCTTGCAGACTTCGACGACGCGTGCCTTCAGCTGCGCCAGCGGCACCGCTTCGTTCACCAGGCCCCATTGCGCCGCCTTTTTGCCATCGACCATCTCGCCGGTCAGCGTGTGGTACATGGCATCGCGCATCGAGAGCAGCTCGGTCGCGACCTTGGTCGCGCCGCCGCCCGGCAGGATGCCCCAGTTGATCTCGGACAGGCCGAACTTGGCCTCTTCCGCAGCGAAGGCGAGATCGCAAGCGTAAAGCGGGCCATAGCCGCCCCCGAAGCACCAGCCGTTCACCATCGCAATGGTCGGGCGGTGATACCAGCGCAGCCGCTCCCACCAGGCATAGGCCCCGCGTTGCGCCAGGCGTGTGCCGGCGAGGCCTTGCGCTTCGGTCTCGCGGAAATATTCCTTGAGATCCATGCCGGCGCTCCAGGCCTCGCCCTCGCCGGTCAGCACCAGGACGCCGACATCGTCGCGGTATTCGAGGCTGTCGATGACCTCCAGCATCTCCTTGTTCAGCGTCGGGCTCATCGCGTTGCGCTTGTTCGGGCGGTTGAAATAGACCCAGGCGATGTTGTCCTCGACTGTGTAAGCGACGGTGCTGGGGCTCGCGGATTTGGTCACTGGCGGATTTCCTTTTTGCTGAATTCGGGGCGTGACGTCACGCGAAGGGTCGAATGGGGTTGCTGCCGTCCCAGGTCAGCGCGGCACCGTAAAAGCCGCCAAAAACGCGCTCCATGCCGGGGCTGGTTTCGATCAGCTCCACGAAGCCGGGCAGCGTGCCGTTGGTGTCAAGATAGGCGACCTCGCCCCCGGTCGGCACGCCGAGCCGGAAGGCGACGTCCATGCCCGTCTTCTCGTAGCGCTTGAGATCGGTCGCGAAGTCGGCGGTCGCGATGCCCCAATGATGGAAACCGGGGCCCTTGCCGTCCAGCAGCTCGCGGTAGACCGAAGGGTGGCTGTCATTGGGCTGGATCAGCTCGATGTTCATGTGGCCGGCAAAGGACATCGCCAGCGTGATGTCGGCCTTGGAGGGCTGGCCGCGATAGATCGGATCCACGCCGGTGAAATGATCGAGCACGAACCATGGCCCGACATTGAGCTGCTCCACCCATTGCGCAATGGCCGCCTTCAGGTCGGTGACGACATAGGCCATCTGCATGATGCCCTTGTCGGGCTGGCCGAAATTCAGATGCGGCATGTTCCACTCCCCTGCCCGCAGACGACGTCGCGCCTCTCGCGGCGGGCGCCCGACTTTGGCGCCCAATTTGTACGCGTTACAGACAATGCTATCGCATGCGGGATTTGGCTTGCAAATGGACCTGCCGGACGGGCGTTTCGGCTAGAATGGCGGTCATTGCGGCCCTTCGCCGCGACGGGAGAGACCATTGCCGGACATTGCCGGAGTCATCCTGGCCGGGGGCGCCGGGTCGCGGATCGGGGGCGACAAGGCCCTGATCCCGTTCGGCCCCGGCGTTCTGCTGGATGCCGTGATGGCGCGTGCCGCGCCCCAGGTGGTCTCGCTGGCGATCAGCGTCGCGCCGCGAAGCGCGCCGGCCTATCGCGGGCGGTTCGGCGCGGACAAGCCCCTTCTTTTCGATGCCGCCCCGGCGGTACGGGACCGCTTGCAGGGATCGTGGCGGGGCTGGAATGGCTGAGCAACCTGCAGGGGCCGCGATGGCTCGCGAGCTTTCCCTGCGACACGCCGTTCCTGCCGCGTAATCTGGTGGCGCAGCTGGCGGCGCGAGCCACCGACGCACCGGTCGCGGCCCGCGACCATAGCGGGCTTCACGGCGTCTGCGCGCTGTGGCCGGCCGCGGCGTTGCCGCGCCTGCGCGAAGCCGTCCTGCGGGGAGAATTGCGCAGCCTTCGGGGCGCGCTCGACGCGCTCGGCGGCACGGCCTGCACGATCGATGCCGAGCCGCATGCCTTCTTCAACGTCAACACGCGCGAGAATCTGGCCAAGGCGGAAGAATTGGCGGCACGGCCCGATGTCAGCCTTTGACGGTCGGCCGAAGCAGCGGCAGCGCTTCGCGCACCCACGGGTGCAAACCGCTATCGTCCTTGGCGGCAAGCGCCAGGAAATCCCGGCGCATGGCCGGATCCCAGAATTTCGCGATGTGATCGCCGATGCCGGCGACGGCGCGCGCCTCGCCCTGGGCGGCGAAAAACGCCGCGATCTGGTTGGCCATGTAGACCAGCTTCTCGTCAGTCGACATGGGCGGCGAACTTGATCCGGTCGGCATGGGTGAAGATTTCGAAACTGTCGTCCCGGGCGATGGCGACAAGCGTGATGCCAGCGGCCTCCGCGGTGCGCAAAGCGAGCGCGGTCGGCACCGAGACGGCGGCGATCACCGGGCAGCCGAGCACCGCGGCCTTCTGGACGAGTTCGATGGAGACGCGGCTGGTCAGCACCAGCATGCCGTCCGCCGCGGCAACCCCTTCGCGCAGGAGCGTGCCCGCCAGCTTGTCGAGCGCGTTATGGCGGCCGACATCCTCGCGCACCGCCCGATAGGCGCCGGCGGCGGGCGACCAGAAGCCGGCGGCATGCACCCCGCGCGTTTGCGCATTGACCGGCTGGTGCTCGCGCAGCGCCGCCAGGGCGCGAAATATCTCGTTCGATTCGAGGACGAGGTCCGAGCGGACCGGCGGCGGCGGCGCCGTCGCCGCTTCCAGGCTCTCGATCCCGCAGAGACCGCAGCCGGCGGGTCCGGCGGTGCGGCGGCAGCGGTCGAGCAGCGCCTTGG
>DASWOE010000107.1:0-7092 GCA_036398875.1 Rhizomicrobium sp. | reverse complement strand
GTGACGCCGACGTCGTTCAACAGGACGGCATCGATCGTCCAGGGCACCTCCGCGCTGTGCCTCACCTATGGCGACAGCCATGCCCGCGTGGCGCTGGACACGCGCGCAACCTCCTGCACCGGCACGCTGGCCAGCTCGACGGTCTATCTGAACGATCCGATCTCCGGCGCGATGGACGAGAAGCTGGTATCAGGGGCGACCACGACCTGGCACGACTTCGTGACCGTGGACGGCGCCATCGCCGCCGAGCGCTTCTGCACCGGCGCCGCGCCGTGCTCGACCGGCGCGACGTGGAGCTGTTTTCGCTGCGGTTACGAACCGGCTGGTCGTCTGGGCGACCGCCGCCGGCGGTCCGCGCCGCGTCAGGCGTCTTCGTCTTCCAGGCGCGTCGCGACCGGCAGGCAAAAGCGGAACACGCTGCCGCCGCCTTCGTTGGGCGTCACCCAAAGTTTCCCCTCATGCGCCTCGATGATCGAGCGGCAGATCATCAGCCCGATCCCCATGCCCTGGGATTTGGTCGTGAAGAACGGCTCGAACAGACGTCGCGCGACCGCGTCCGGCACGCCGGTGCCGGTGTCGGCGACGCTGACTTCCACCATTTCCCGCTCCGCGCTTGTGGCGACCGTGAGCTCGCGGAGCGGTGAACCCGCCATCGCCTCCATGGCGTTGCGCATCAGGTTGATGACGACCTGCTGGATCAGGATCTTGTCGGCGAACACCGCGGGAACCGCGCGGTCCAAGCGGGTCCGCAGCGTGACATTCGCCTGGTTGACGCCCACCAGGCCAAGCGCGATGGCGTCGCCGGCGATGGCGTTGATGTCCTGCGGCGCGCGATCGGGCTCGCGCTTCTCGACGAAATCGCGCAGGCGCCTGATGATCTGCCGGGTGCGCGCAACCTGCTCGTCGGCCTTTTGCAGGATGCCGGCCGCCTTGACCGCGCGCGGATCGGACACCGGCTTCAGCGTGCGATGGGCGGCATTGACGTAGCTGGCGATCGCCGTCAGCGGCTGGTTCAGTTCGTGCGCGAGCGCCGCCGACAATTGCCCCATCTCGGTCAGCCGGGTGACGTGCGCCAGCTCGTCCAGCAGGACCTGGGTGCGGGTTTCGGCGAGCCTGCGGTCGGAGATGTCGATGGAGAGGGCAAAAATCCCTTCGGGAACGGGCTGGCACCGCATGTCGAACCAGCCCCGGCCGCCGTCGGGAAAAACATGCAGCACTTCCTTGTGGAGCGCGATCCGCTCCTCCATGCAGCGGCGCAGCACGGCGAAGGCCTCGCTGTCTTCGATGCCCGGCCAGGCGTCCATCATCCTGCGGCCCAGCAGTTCTTCGTTGGGCCGGCGGTTGTGACGGGCCGCCGCCCGGTTGAGGTAGAGATAGCTCCAGTCGAACGCGATGAGCTGGCATCCCTCCATCAGGTTGTCGAGCGTCGAGCGGTAATGCTCGGCGCTCGCGCGCAGCGCCGCCTCGGTCTGTTTCTGTTCGGTGATGTCGATGCCCATTCCGGCCAGGCAGGTCGCGCCGTCGAACAGGATGCGCCGGCCGGTGAAGAAGAACGGAAGCGTCCGTCCGTCCCTGGTCACGAACCCCGCCTCGACGGAGGCTTCGCCCCGTTCGAAAACGTCCCGGATCCGTCGGGCGACGAGGTCCTTGTCCGCCCCGGCGAAGAAATCGAGCGGGACCATCCGCGCCACCTCGTCCGAGCCATAGCCGGACACGATCTCGAAATACCGATTCCATCGCAGGAAACGGCCCCGCTCGTCGTACAGGTAGAGAATGCCGGGCACGCTGGCGAAGATCGTATCGGCGAACAGGGTCTCCAGTTGAAGGCCGGCTGCTTTCGCCTTCTTCCGCGCGTCGTTTGTCGGCGCTCGCAGGGTCATGGCAGGGCCGCATCGCGATGAGGCGCGTTCGGCGTCCGGAGCAGCGGCTTGTCGCGCGCTTCGTGGTTCAGGACACCGAAACCCGCGGGCAGCGGCACGTCCACGTCCATCCGTCCCTTGTCGGCGCCCCGTTATACAACGTTTCGGGCATCCGCCGCAGCAACCTCCCAATAAATAGAGGCCCGCGCGCCCAGGAATACCGGTATTCGGCCCGTAGCGCCGTGTTGCCTACGCCGCCGCCTTGGGATTGGCGCCATATTCGTTCTGGCCGTCAGCGCCGGGCTGTGCCCACCAGTAGATCAATACGACGATGCCGATGACCGTGATCCCGAGGAGCTGCCACCAGCCGCTGCGTCCGATGTCATGAAGGCGGCGCGCGCCGACGCTCAGCGAGGGGAGCAGCAGACCAAGATTGAGCAGGCTGCTGAGAATGGTGCCGAGGCCCAGAATGTTCTGAATGATGCCCAAGACCACCGCGAAGATGAAATACACCAGCGTGTACCACCAGAATTCGGCGCGCCGCGCCCGACCTTCGAAATCGAAATAGTGCTGCGTGACGACGTTCATGAACCAGTTGAAGGGTTCCATTTTCCGTCTCCCCTGGGGCGCCGATACGGCCCCGGCCCGAGTTTTGCGGCGAAAGGTGCAAGCCATTGCGCTGCACCGCGAGCCATGCGCGGCCTGCAATGGAGCCGGCATCCGCGCCCTTCGCCCACCGGACAAAATCCGCGGGAACTGCCAGCCCTTTTGAGCTAAGAGTTGCCGCGGCGTCCTGTCAAGGAAGCCGGCAGCTTAATCCGGTGGGCAAGTTCGGGACATGATCTGGAAAGTCTTCGTCGATGGGGCGGCCGGCACGACCGGGCTGGAAATCCGCGAGCGCCTGGCGGGGCGGGCCGATCTCGCCGTCGTCCGGCTCGGCGAGGCGGAGCGGAAGGACCCGCGCGCCCGCCGCGCCGCCCTGAACGACGCCGATCTCGTCATCCTGTGCCTGCCCGACGACGCGGCGCGCGAAGCCGTCGGCCTGATCGACAATCCGAAGGTGCGGGTGATCGACGCCTCCACCGCGCATCGCACCGCGCCGGGCTGGGTTTTCGGCTTTCCGGAATTCGAGCCCGGCAATGACGCGGCGATCGCCGCCGCGAAGCGGGTGACCAATCCCGGCTGCTGGTCGACGGGCTTCCTGGCCCTGGTGCGCCCCCTGGTGCGGGCGGGGCTGCTTCCCGCCGATGCTGCGCTCACGGCGCACGGCATCTCCGGCTATTCCGGCGGCGGCAAGAGCATGATCGCGGAGTTCGAGAAGACGGATTCGCCCGGCTATGTCGAAACCGTGGCGCGTGCCTATGCACTGCAGCTGGCGCACAAGCACATCCCGGAAATGACCGAGCGGGCAGGGCTGGCGCATCCGCCGGTGTTTTCGCCTTATGTCGGGCGCTACTATCGCGGCATGATCGTGGAAGTGCCGCTGGCCCTGTGGGCCTTGCCCGGATCGCCGAAAGCGGCGGACCTTCAGGCGGTCTTGGCCGATACCTATGCGGGCCGGCGCTTCGTGGACGTCGCAGGACCGGCGGAGGCCGCGGCGGCGAAGTCGCTGGATGCGGAAATGCTCCGCGGCACCAACAGGCTCAAGCTCTATGTCTTCGCCAATGAGAGCACCGGCCAGGCCCGGCTCGCCGCGGTGCTCGACAATCTGGGAAAAGGTGCATCCGGCGCCGCCGTCCAGAATCTCAATCTCATGCTCGGCCTCGCCGAAACCACCGGACTGGCCTGAAGCCGATGGCGTTCGGGTCGTTCCAGCAAGCCTTGGCCGCGGCGGGCGTGTCGGACGCCACGCTCGACGCGGCCGACCGCCGGTCGCTCGACCACCAGGGCTACGTCATTTTGCGCCGCGTCATCGCGGCCGCGGCGCTGGACGATCTGCGCGCGCGGTTCGAGGACAAGATTCTCGCCAGCGCGAAATGGCCGGCGCCGCGCGAGCACGGGACGCGGCACGCCTTTCTCGACAATGACGATGCGGTGCGCCGCGTCTGCCTGTCGCCGCCGGTTCTGGCGGCGGTGGCGCACGCGCTTCCCGGCCGTTTCTACATGTCCGACGTGCAAGGCCGCGATCCGTGTCCGGGCGGCGGCTACCAGGCGCTGCATCGCGATTGGCCCGACGACGGCGAAGGGCCGCGCATGGTCGTCGGTCTCGCCTTTTTGGACGGGTTCGATGAGGCCAATGGCGCGACGCGGCTGGTGCCGGGAACGCATGGCGAGCCCGGCGAGATGAACGACCATGCCCATTATGCCGAGCGGCATCCGCGCCAGGTCGTGCTGCGGGGCGAAAGCGGCGACATCCTGTTGTTTCACGGCCGGCTGGTGCATGCCGGCTTGCGCAACACCAGCGGCGCCCCGCGCCGGACGCTGCAGATCTGCTATCGCGACATCTCGACCTATGCCACCCACCGCGAGAGCCGGGAGCTGTCGAATGTCGCTCCGCTCGACCGCTATCTGATGGGGGCCGACTGATGTACCGCCCGGCGGCCTTCGCCATCGACGATCCGGCGCGCCTGCGCCGGTTCATCCGCGACAACCCGTTCGCGACCGTCGCGGCGGCGCCGCAGGGCCGCGTCGTGTTTGCCTATGCGCCGGTCATCGTCGATGACGACGGCATGCGCTTTCACCTGGCCGCCGCCAATCCGCTCGCGCAGATGAGCGACGGCGCGCGGCTGTCCTTCAGCGTGCTCGGTCCCCATGCCTATGTCTCGCCGGACTGGTACGAAAGCAAAAGCCGCGTGCCGACCTGGAACTATTGCGCCGTGGAAGGCGAGGGCGTCGTGCGCCGTCTCGATCGCGATGCGCTGCGCGAATTGCTCGTCGATCTGTCGGCGGCCGAAGAGACCAGGCTCGCGCCCAAAGATCCCTGGACGATCGACCAGGTGCCGGAAGACCGCATGGAGACGATGCTGACGGCGATCGTCGGCTTCGCGGTCCGCTTCGAAACGCTCGCGGGGAAATTCAAGCTGTCGCAGAACGTCTCCGCCCAGGACGCGGCGGGCGCGATCGCCGGTCTGGACGCGCGCGGCGACGCGGCCGGCGCCGCGGTTGCCGCCGCCATGCGGACCGCGCGGGCGGCTACTGGGCCTTGATCTTCACATAGGCGCCGGGCGCGTTGCCCAGCGTCTGCAGCTTGCCGTCGCCGGGCTTGCGCGCGGGGACCTTCTTGCCCGACAGCTTGCTCAGCCATCTGTCCCAGTCCGGCCACCACGATCCCGGATGCTGCTTGGCGCCCTCGATCCATTTCTCCACGGTCGCGGGCAGCTTGTCGTTGGTCCAGTACTGGTACTTCTTCGCCGCCGGCGCGTTGATCACGCCGGCGATATGGCCGCTGCCCGCGAGGATGAAGCGGATCGGCCCCTTGAACAGCCGCGTGGTCTTGAAGATCGAGCGATAGGGCGCGATGTGGTCTTCGCGCGCCGATTGCAGATAGACCGGCACTTTCACCTTCGACAGGTCGATCTTCTTGCCGCCCAGCACCATCTTGCCCTTGGCGAGATTGTTCTCCTTGTAGCATTCGCGCAGATAGAACAGATGCGTCTTCTCGGGCATCCGCGTGGTGTCGGAGTTCCAATAGAGCAGGTCGAACGGCATCGGCTGCTTGCCGAGCATGTAGTTGTTGATCACGAAGGACCAGATCAGGTCGTTGGCGCGCAGCATGTTGAAGGTCGTCGCCATCTTGGAGCCTTCGAGCACGCCGCCGGCGTTGTCCATCTGCTCCTTGAGCGCTTCGAGCTGGGCCTCGTCGACGAAGACGGTGAGGTCGCCCGCCTCGCTGAAATCGGCCTGCGCCGCCCAGAAGGTGGCGGAGCGGATGCGGTCGTCGTCCGTCGCCGCCATATAGCCCAGCGCCGCGGTCAGGAGCGTGCCGCCGATGCAATAGCCCACGACATTGGGATCGCGCACGCCGGTCGCCCGTTCCACGGCGTCCAGCGCGGCGAAGATGCCGTCGCGCATGTAGTCCTCGAAGGATTTCTGCGCGAGGCGGCGGTCGGGATTGACCCAGGACGCCACGAACACGGTGTAGCCCTGGCCGACCAGCCAGCGGATGAAGGAATTCTCGGGGCGCAGGTCGAGGATGTAGAACTTGTTGATCCAGGGCGGAAAGATCAGCAGCGGCCGCTCATAGACCTCCGCCGTCGTCGGATCGTATTGCAGAAGCTCCAGCAGCTCGTTGCGGAAGATCACCTTGCCCGGCGTGGTGGCGATGTTCTTGCCGATCTCGAAGGCATCGGCCGACTGGCGGATGGCGAGCTGGCCATGGCCGCGATCGATGTCCGCCAGGAGATTGTCGAGTCCCTTGACCAGGTTCTCGCCGTTGGACTGCAGCGTGGCGCGCAGCACCTCGGGATTGGTGAGGACGAAATTGGTCGGCGCGATCGCATCGGCGAACTGCCTGGTATAGAAGGCGACCCGCTTGCGCGTGTTCTCGTCGATGCCCTCTACCTTCGACACCGTGTCCTGCATCCAGTTCGCCGTCAGCAGGTAGGACTGCTTGATGAAGTCGAAGATCTGGTTGTCCTGCCACTCCTTGTCCTTGAAGCGCTTGTCGCCCTGCTTGGGCGCGACGACCGGCTCGGTCTCGCCGCCCATCAGCTTGCGGGCGGTGTTCTCCCAAAGGCCGAGGAGCTCGCGCCAGAGCTGGACCTGGGCATCGACGATGGCGCCGGGATTGGCGGTCATCGCCTTGGCCAGCGCCAGGAACGGCGCGGCGAGATTGAGCGGATCGAACGGCTCCTTCGTGGCGCCCGCCTGGCGGCGCAGGAAGTCGGCCAGCAATTTTTGCGATTGCTGTCCCACCCGCATCATGTTTCGGGCGAACTCGCCCGGATCGCCGATCGTATAGGGGCTCGCCGCCGGCGCCTCTTGCGGCTTTGCGTCCGTCTTCCCCGAATCGTCGAGCTTCTTCTGCATGGTTGCCACCGGCTCGCGTCGCAGCGTGGTGATAGCGCGCGCGGTCGCGTGCCTGCAAGGCGGGCAGCGGACCATGCGAGGGCCAATTTGCCACAAGATTTCATGGATTTGTCAGGCGGACCCGCTTGGAAGGCCAGGGCCGCGCCTGTATACCCAACCCTCTACGGATTCCGCGTCGTCTGAGGTTGAATGGCATGAACAGAACAGCGTTGCGCCTGGTGGCCGTGCTGGCTTTCGCCTTGGGCACCAGCGCCTGCTCGACGAT
>DASWOE010000106.1:0-3334 GCA_036398875.1 Rhizomicrobium sp. | reverse complement strand
CGCCGGCAGGGGCGCGATGTCGTCGGCAAGCACCGGCGCGTCTTCGCCGCCCAGGATCATCGCCTCGGCCGGCGACTCGGCGCGTTGCGGCATCTGAGCCCCAAGCTCGTCCGCCAGCGCCTCGTGCTGGCGGTGCACCGCGTTGGTCACGCCCAGCGCCACCGCGGGGCGCTGTTCGGCGCGCGGCTCGGGCCGGACGGGTTCGGGCTTGAACGCCACCGGCTTGAGGTTCGGACGCAGCGGCTGGACCTTCGGTTCGGGCAGGCGCAGCTGATCGGCATCGATGCCGGTCGCCACCACGCTGACGCGGATGCGGCCCTCCATGTCGTCCAGGATGGTGTTGCCGAAGATGATGTTGGCGTCGGGATCGACCTCGGCGCGGATGCGGTTGGCCGCCTGCTCGACCTCGAACAGCATCAGGTCGGGCCCGCCGGTGATGTTGATGAGCACGCCCTTGGCGCCCTTCATCGACACGTCGTCGAGCAGCGGGTTGGAGATCGCCATGTCGGCGGCCTTCGAGGCGCGGTCCTCGCCCTCGGCCTCGCCGGTGCCCATCATCGCCTTGCCCATCTCGGTGATCACCGACTTGATGTCGGCGACGTCGAGATTGATCAGGCCGGGCATCACGATCAAATCGGTGACGCCGCGCACGCCGGCATGCAGCACCTCGTCCGCCATGGCGAAGGCCTGGGCGAAGGTGGTGCGGTCGTTGGCGACGCGGAACAGGTTCTGGTTCGGGATAACGATCAGGGTATGGACGAATTGCTGAAGCTCGGCGATGCCGCGCTCGGCGGCGCGCATGCGCTTGTCGCCTTCGAAGGCGAAGGGCTTGGTGACGACGCCGACGACCAGGATGCCCATCTCGCGCACCGCGCGGGCGATGACGGGCGCGGCGCCGGTGCCGGTGCCGCCGCCCATGCCGGCGGTGATGAACACCATGTGGGAACCGGCAAGCTCCTCCATGACGCGGTCCAGCGTCGCTTCGGCGGTCGATTTGCCGACATCGGGCTGGGCGCCGGCGCCGAGGCCCTGCTCGCCGAGCTGGATGCGCCGCTCCGCCTTGGACTGGGCGAGGGCCTGGGCGTCGGTGTTCGCCACGACGAACTCCACGCCTTCGAGCTTGGCGGCGATCATGTTGTTGACCGCATTGCCGCCGGCACCGCCGACGCCGAGCACGGTGATCCGGGGACGCAGGTCGCGCGTTTCGGGCGCCTTCAGGTTGATCGCCATATTTATTCTCCTTGGCCTTTTTTCTTCATCACCTTGTCACCCACGACGCGCCCAACTGATTCGTGTTGTTATTGTTGAATCACTCGAACAGCCCGCCGGTCAACCGGGCGAGCCATCCTTTGCCTTGGCCGGAGGGCGCTTCGCGCGCGATCTCCGGATTGAGAACCTCGGGCGGCAGCGTCGCGCCCGCCATCAGAAGACCGATCGCCGTCGCATAGTCGGGGCCCGCCGACGCGGCGGGAAGGCCGGGGAAGGTCTGCGGCCGGCCGATGCGGATCTGCTTGTTGAGGACGCGGCCGGCAAGCTCGCGCGTGCCGGCGAGCTGGCAGGCGCCGCCGGTCAGCACGGCCCGGCGTCCCGCCGCGACGTCGAAGCCCGAGGCGCGCAGGCGCGACTGAACCTGGCCGAAAATCTCCCCAAGCCGGGCCTGGATGATGCGGGTGAGCATGGAGCGCGGCACGCGCATGGCGCTGTCCTCGCCCTCCTCGCCCATCTGGGCGAGCGGGATGACGTCGGCGCCGGCCTCCATGTCGCCCAACGCGGCGCCGTAGAGGGTCTTGGCGCGCTCCGCCGCCGAGATCGGCGCCGCCAGCATGCGGGCGATGTCGGCGGTGACCTGCTGGCCGCCCATCGCGATGACGTCGGCGTGCACGAGATGGCCTTCGAGAAAGACGGCGATCGAGGTGACGCCGCCGCCCATGTCGATGACGGTGGCGCCGAGCTGCTTTTCGTCCTCGGTCAGCGTCGCCAGGCCGCTGGCATAGGAGGCGAACTGGGTGCCGACGACGCCCAGATGGCAGCGCTCGACCGCGAGTTTCAGGTTGTTGAGCGGCGAGGGCTTGACCGCGACCGCATGCATGGCGACGCCGATGCGCTGGCAGAACATGCCGAGCGGGTTCTTCACGCCGCGCGCCTCATCGACCACATAGGTGGTGGGCGCGCTCTGGATCAGGTCGTGTCCTTCGGCCACGCAGCGCGAGCGGCCCTCGGCCAGCAGCGCGCGCAGATGCGCATCGGTGATCAGCTCGCCGTCCAGCGCCATGGCGGCGCGGCTGGTGACGCTGACCGGCTGGCCGCAATTGACCGAGATGATGACGTTCTGGATGCGCAGATCGGCGTGGTTCTCGGCCGCGGCGACGGCGTCGCGGATCGATTCCTCGGCATGTTCCAGGCCGACGATGGTGCCGGCGCGCACGCCCTGGCTCTCGCGCAGGGCGGCGCCGACGACGCGCATGATGCCGTTCTCGCCGCGGCCGATCAGGCAGACCGTCTTGGACGAGCCGATGTCGAGGACCGCCACCAGCCCGGCGCGATAGGCCGGCGTTTCGCTTCCCGCCCGCAATTTGACCGTCTCGCCCATCAGGCAGCGTTCCCCCGCGTCTCGTTCTTCTTCTCGCCGTTTCTGAGCACGAAGAAGTATTGGGTGGGCGAGCGCAGATCGATCTCGATCACGTCGCGTTCCAGAATGCCCTTGTCGATGATGAGATGTTCGAGCGCGTCGAGCTCCTTCGGCCAGGCCATTTCCGGCAGCTTGACCACGACGCCGTCGTCGAGGACCAGATTCCAGCGGCGGTCGGACACGCGCTGATAGGCGCGGATGCGCGCGGCGATGGCGCGGTGCTGCGCCACCGCATCGACGATGTCGGCGGCCACCGAGCCGCCGTCGCCCGCCAGCAGCGGCAGGCCGCGGAACTGCTCGATGCCGTCGGTGGTGATGAGGCCGCCGTCGCGCTCCACCACCCAGAGCTTGCCGTCGTCCGCCTGCCACAGCGCGAAGGGCAGCTTCTCCACGATGCGGACCGAGACGTCGTCGGGATAGCGGCGGCGGACATCGGCATCGGCGACCCAGGGCAGCTGTTCGAGGCGCAGGCGCGCGGTCCGGATGTCGGCGCCGAAGATCGGCTGGCCGGGCTTGAAGCCGAGCGCGGCGACGATGGATTCCGCCGGCGTGCGGCCATTGCCGGTGAGATGGACGCGCGAGATGGAAAAGCCCGCATCGTCCAGCGTCGCCGCGGCGGCGGCGTCGATCGCGTCCTGCGCGCGGCCGACCGTGCCGCCCACGAACAGCGCCGCGACGACGACGCCGAGCAGAAGCAAACCCGTC
>DASWOE010000105.1:0-13528 GCA_036398875.1 Rhizomicrobium sp. | reverse complement strand
CCAGGCGCCGCGCCGCGGCATCCGTCTCGGCCGCGATGATATTGACGCCCACCATCGCATAGGGACCGGCGAGCTGCTCCGATGGCTTGAAGCGATTGCGGTAGATCTGCAGGGCCGACATGAGCATTTCGGGCGCGAAATGCGATGCGAACGCGTAAGGCAGGCCCAGTTCCGCCGCGAGCATGGCGCCGAAATTGCTCGATCCCAGAATCCACAACGGCACGTTCGTGCCCGCCGCCGGCACCGCCTGGATGCGCTGATGGGGACCCGCCGGAGCGAGAAACGCCTGGAGCTCCAGCACATCCTGCGGAAAATTCTCCGCCGCTTCGGGCGTCCGGCGCAGGGCCCGCAGCGTCAACTGGTCGGTGCCCGGCGCCCGGCCGAGCCCAAGATCGATGCGGCCGGGAAACAGCCGCGCCAGCGTGCCGAACTGCTCGGCAATGACATAGGGCGCGTGGTTGGGCAGCATGATGCCGCCGGCGCCCACCCGGATGGTGTTCGATCCGGCCGCGATATGCGCCACGACGAGAGAGGTCGCCGCGCTGGCGATGCCCGCCATGTTGTGGTGCTCGGCCACCCAGATGCGGCGGTAGCCCCAGTTTTCGGCATGCGCGGCAAGATCGCGGGCGTTGTCGAGCGCCCCGCGCGCATCGGTTTCTTCGGTCACGCGTACGAGTTCGAGAATGGAGAGGCCAGTCATGAGATCGGTTCCGGTCGTGCTGATGGTAGGAAGATAAGACTGCCCGCGCGCGATTTCAGGATGCACCGGCGCCGCGACAGGATAGGCACGGCGCCGGCGTCGTCTCAATCATCGCCGAGCAGGCGGTCGATGGCGCTTTGCGCATCGGTCTGGATTTGCTTCAGGTGATCTTCGCCGCGGAAGCTTTCCGCATAGATCTTGTAGACGTCCTCGGTCCCCGACGGCCGCGCGGCGAACCAGCCGTCCTTCGCCACGATCTTGATGCCGCCCAGCGGCTGATCGTTGCCGGGCGCGCGCGTGAGCTTTGCCTCGATCGGCTCGCCGCCGAGCTCTTTGGCATCGAATTGCTCCGGCGTCATCTTCGACAGCCGCGCTTTCTGCGCGCGCGAGGCCGGAGCATCGATCCGCTGGTAGAACGACGTGCCCAGATCGCGCGTGGCGGCATCGTAGAACTTGCCCGGATCGAGGCCCGTGCGTGCCGTGATCTCGGCGGCCAGCAGGCCCAGGATCAAGCCGTCCTTGTCCGTTGTCCACGGCGAACCGTCGCGGCGCAGGAAGGAAGCGCCGGCGCTTTCCTCGCCGCCGAAGCCGAGCGAGCCGTCGATGAGGCCGGCGCTGAACCATTTGAACCCGACCGGCACTTCGACGAGCCTCCTGCCGAGCTTGCCGGCCACGCGGTCGATCATGGCGCTCGAGACCGCCGTCTTGCCCACCGCGCCGTCGCCGCGCCAGCCCGGGCGGTTGGCGAAGAGATAGGAAATGGCGGCCGCGAGATAGGAATTCGGATTCATCAATCCGCTGGACGGACAGACGACGCCGTGCCGGTCCGCGTCGGTGTCGTTGGCGAAGGCGATGTCGAATTTGCCGGCCGTCGCGATCAGCCGGGCCATGGCATAAGGCGAGGAGCAATCCATCCGGACCTTGCCGTCCCAATCGACGGTCATGAAGCGGAAGGTGGGATCGACGGCGTCGTTCACCACGGTGCCGGCAATTCGGTAGCGCTCGATGATCGGTTGCCAATAATGGACGGCGGCGCCGCCGAGCGGATCGATCCCGATACGCACGCCGGCCGCGCGAATTGCCTCCATATCGACGACATGGGCGAGATCGGCGACATAGGCCGCAACGTAATCATGGGCGTGGACGCACGCGGCCTTGCGAGCGCGGTCATAGGGAATGCGCAGGATGCCGGCGAGATTCCCGGCGAGGAAGTCGTTGGCCGTCGTCTCGATCCATCCCGTGACATCGACGTCCGCCGGCCCGCCATTGACGGGATTGTATTTGAAACCGCCCTCGTCGGGCGGGTTGTGCGACGGGCTGATGACGATCCCGTCCGCCAGGCCGGTCTCGCGGCCGCGATTGTGGGTCAGGATGGCGTGGCTGATCACCGGCGTCGGCGTATAGCCGTTGCTGCCATCGATCATCGTCTCCACGCCGTTGGCCGCGAGCACTTCGAGCGCGCTGGCGAAGGCGGGCTCGGACAAGGCATGTGTGTCCATGCCCAGAAAGAGCGGACCATCCGTGCCGGCGCGCCGCCGATACAGGCACACGGCCTGCGTGATGGCGAGAATATGCGCTTCGATGAACGAGCCGGCAAAAGCCGCGCCGCGATGGCCGGAGGTACCGAACGCAACGCGCTGCACGGCGACGGCCGGATCGGGCGCGATCTCGAAATAGGCGGTCACCAGCCGCGGGATATTGGTCAGCAGCGAGGGCGGGACGGGCTTGCCGGCAAGCGGGCTTATGTTTTGCGGCACATCGACCTCATGGCGTCATCCCAGGACGATCTGCACGCGATGCGCGGCGCCGTCATCGACCAGTGGAACGGAGAGCTTCTGGTTGCCCTTCAGGATCTCGTCGTCCAGCTTTGTCGCCAGGATACCGCGGCAGACCCCGAGGGGATTCTCCACAGAGATATCGTAGCGGGCCGTGCGATAGCGGAACGAAATCTCGAAGCTCGGCCAGCTGCGCGGAATGCACGGATCCAGAACGAGCTTGCCGTCCCGCACCTTGAAGCCCAGAAGCCACTCCAGCCCCACGCGATATATCCATCCTGCCGAACCCGTATACCAGGTCCATCCCCCGCGCCCGACATGGGGCGGCATCGAATAGATGTCGGCGCAGGCGACATAGGGCTCCACCTTGTAGCGGTGAACGCCCGCAGTGCTGTCGGCGTGATTGATCGGATTCAGCATCGACAGCAGCTCGTGCGCCTTGTCGCCGTCGCCTTCCATCGCGAAGGCCAGCGCCGCCCATACGGCGCCATGCGTATACTGTCCGCCGTTCTCCCGGATGCCGGCGGGATAGCCCTTGATATAGCCGGGATCATGCGCCGGATTGACGAAGGGCGGCGCGAACAGCAGCGAAAGTTTCTCGTCGCGCCGCACCAGATATTTGTCGAGAGCGGCCAAGGCACGCGCGGCGCGGGCCGGCTCGGCGGCGCGCGAGATGACCGCCCAGGATTGCGCAATGGAATCGATGCGGCATTCGCTGTTGGCGACCGAGCCCAGCGGCGAGCCGTCGTCGAAAAAGGCACGGCGATACCAGTCGCCGTCCCACGCATGCTGCTCCAAAGAAGCCTTCAGGCCCGACGCATGCTGGCGCCAATCCGACGCCTGTTCGGCATTGTCCCGCCGCTCCGCCAGGTTCGCGAACGACACCAGGGTCGAATAGAGGAACCAGCCCAGCCAGACGCTCTCGCCCTTGCCGCCCTGGCCGATCTGATCCATTCCGTCGTTCCAGTCGCCGGTGCCCATCAGGGGCAGGCCGTGCGCGCCGGTCGCCAGGCTCTTGTCGAGCGCGAGCGCGCAGTGATCGTACAGGCTGGCCTTTTTATCCGACAGGGTCGGCCGGAAGAACGCATCGCGCTCGCCGTCGCGCAGCACCGGCCCGTCGAGGAACGGCACCGGCTCGTCGAGCACCGCCCGGTCGCCCGTGACCTGGACATAGTGCGCCACCACATAGGCGAGCCAGGCACGGTCGTCGGACACCCGCGTGCGGATGCCCCGCTCGGATTCCGCCAGCCACCAGTGCTGAACGTCGCCCTCGACGAATTGGCGGGCCGCCGCCCGCAGGACGTGTTCGCGCGCGATATCGGGCCGCGTCGCGCATAGCGCCATGACGTCCTGCAGCTGGTCGCGAAAGCCATAGGCGCCACTCGCCTGGTAGAAGCCGGTACGCGCCCAGACACGGCAGGCCAGCGTCTGATAGGGAAGCCAGCGGTTGAGCAGAATGTCCAACGCCCGGTCGGGCGTCCTCACCTGTATCGCCCCGAGCGTGTCGTCCCATTGCCGCGTGACCTGGGCAAAGACCTCGTCCAGATCCGCCTTTCGGTACTTCAAGACCAGTTCGCGCGCCTGCGGCCGGGATGCCGTCTGGCCGAGAAGGAAGACGATTTCCGTCTTGCCCACGGCGCCAAGCTCGATCCGCGTCTGCAACACGGCGCAGGGATCGAGGCCGGCGCCGGCGCGGCCCGACAGTTGCCCCCCCTGCATCAGGCCGAGCGGCCGGTCGAGCGCGCCGTCGCGGCCGACGAATTCCGCCCGGTCGCAGGTCCACGCTGTCTGCCTTCCGTTCAGGTCGGCGAACGCCACGCGCTCCCCGAACTGATCGCTCCACGGATTGCGCGCGAAGACCGCGCCGGTCTCCGGATTGATGTCGGTGACGACGAACGGCGCCGTCGCCGACCGGTTGGCCCCCAGCACCCATTCGACATAGACGGTGACCGACAATCGCCGCGCGCGGCCCGAACGGTTGACGATATTCAGCCGCGAGATCTTGATCGGGTCGTCCACCGGCACGAACTGCGTGAGCTCCAGCGAGATGCCATGCGAGACGTGATCGAAACGGCTGAAGCCCTGGCCGTGCCGCACCGAATAGGGGGCGTGCTTCTCGCGGATGGGAAGCGCGGTCGGTCCCCATACTTCTCCGGTATCCTCGTCGCGCACATAGACGACCTCGCCCGGCGCGTCGCCGACGGGATCGTTCGACCACGGCGTGAGCTGGTTCTGCTGGCTGTTGACGGACCAGGTGAAGCCGCCGCCATCGGTGGAAACATGAAAGCCGAACGCCGGATTGGCGATGACGTTGATCCAGGGCGCCGGCGTGTGCTCGCTGCCGTCGAGAATGGTGTGGTATTCCCGCCCTTCATTGGCGAAGCCGCCCAGCCCGTTGAAGAATTCCATCGGCGGGCGCGGCAGGGCCGGTTCCGGCTCCGGCAAGGGGAGCGTGCGCCGTAGCGGCGGCGCGCTGCCCGGCCTGAGTTCGCGCGCGCGGTTGATCTGCTCCGCAAGCGACCCGCGCTTGCCGCTCAGCACAGCCCTGGCGCAGGACTGAAGCAGCTCCCGCACCTCCGCCGCGACAAGGTCGGCGCGCAGGACGAAGACGGCGCCGCGCGCATCGTCGCTCGCAATTCGCGGCATCGACTGGTTTTTCCGCACCAGCGCATCCAGCGCGCCCTGCAGGTCCTGCACATAGGAAGAGGCGCGTTCGTTGAGGATCACCAGATCGACGGCGAGCTGTTTCAGCCGCCAGTATTCATGCGCGCGCACGAGCTGGCGCACGAGTTCCAAATCGTCCTGGTCTTCGATGCGCACCAGGACGATCGGCAAGTCCCCCGAGATCCCGTGCGGCCACAGCGTCGGCGCGGGGCGCGCGCCGCGCGCCAGGAGGTCGCTCGCCGGGCGCAGCGTCGGATCGGAATAAAGAACGTGATTGGCGAGGCGCTGGAACAGGTGCGCTTCGTCGGTGCTGATGCCCAGATGGCGAAGCTGCATTTGCGCCTGGGTCCAGGCGAGCGTGGTCGCGCGCTCGAAAGCCATCGAGTCGTGATGCTTGTCCGCCAGATCGAGCACGTCTTCGCGCGAGCCGGCCGCCACGGTCCAGAACGCGACGCGCACCGTCGCGCCGGGCGCCACGCTGACGCGGCGGCGCAAACTGAAAATCGGGTCGAGCACCGGGCCGGCGGTATTGGACAGCGGCCAGCCCTCGACGATGGCCGCGGGCGAACGCACGGTCTGCCCGCGGCCGAGGAAGCGCGCCCGGTCGGTCTCGAACTGCGCGTCGCCCGAACTGACGCCTTCGACGACGGCGAGGTGCGCCGCCCAGACGAGCGGGTCGGCGGACGAGCGCTGCCGGCGCGTCGCCAGGATCGCGCCCAGATCGGAGACGAATTCGGTCTCGACGAAAAGCTTGCCGAAGGCGGGATGCGCGACGTCGTCCGCCTGCCGCGCCAGCGCCAGTTCGGCATAGGACGTCAGTTCGATATCGCGGGTGCGCGTTCCATGATTGGTGACGGAGACGCGCCGGACCTCGGCGTCGTCCTCCGGCGAAACCACCACGTCCAGCATCGTCGTGAGCGTGGCGTCGTGCCGGACGAATTCGGCGCGGTCTTCGAAGAACGCAACCTCGTAGCTGTCGGGTTCGGCGCCGCTCGGCTGATATCCGGCCGACCAGACCTCGCCGCTGCGCGTGTCGCGCAGGAAGACATAGGCGCCCCAGGCGTCGCGGGTCACGTCCTCGCGCCAGCGCGTGATCGCGATGTCGCGCCAGCGGCTGTAGCCGGATCCCGCCGCGGTCACCATGGCGCAATAGCGACCGTTCGACAGAATCTGCGTCCGCGGAATGCGCGAATGGGCCGAATGGTAGCGCCGCTGCGTCTCGGGGACCAAGCTTGTGAAGCCGGCACTCGGCGCGGCCCGTTCGGGCAAGGGTCGCGCCATGGCGACCTCGCGCGGCATGCGTTCCTGAAGCAGGAGCTCCGCCGCCTGGATCATCGGTTCGGCGTGAAATCGCGCGCGCATCCGCCCGTCATGGAGGGCATTGGCGATGCCCACCAGCGTCATCGCCTGGTGATGGGCCATATAGGCATCCACGATGGCGCATTTCGCGTCTTCCGGCACGCGCGCGCGCGTATAGTCGATGGCCTCGCGCCAGCCATAGGCGCCGCGCGCGCCGATGTCGGCCATGCGTTCGTAGTTGCGCGCCGCCGCGGCGGGATCGACCATGCAGGCGAGACCGGTGGCATAGGGCGCGATCACGATGCTGTCGCTCAATCCGCGCTTGTATCCAAGGTCGGGGACGCCGAAGCTGGAATATTGATAGGTGTGCTCGATATCGCGGGCATTGAATTGCGATTCCGACATGCCCCACGGCACGCCCAGTTCGTCGCCATATTTCTCCTGCCGCCAGACGACCAGCCGGTTGGTCTGTTCCAGCAGGCTTCCGGACGGCGCCCGCATCACCAGCGACGGCATGAGATATTCGAACATCGATCCGGACCAGGAGATCAGCGCCGAACTGCCATGGACGGGCGTCAGGGTGCGGCCCAGGCGAAACCAGTGCTTGGCGGGCAGATCGCCCTTGGCGATGGCGACGAAACTTGCCAGCCGGGCCTCGGACGCCAGCAGGTCGTAGAAATTCGAATCGAGACTGCCATCGGCCATCCGATAGCCGATGGACAGGAGCTGCCGGTCGGGATCGAACAGAAATCCGAATTCCATGGCCATCGCCATCGTCCTGGCCAGTTCGCCGATCGCCGCCAGACGGCGAACGGCCGATTGCGCCGCGGACGCATCGAGCGCGAGATCGCGCCGATGCGACGCGATCGACGACCGCAACGCTTCGCACCAGACCATGATGTCCGCAGCGGCAGGCCCGCCGCGCTCGCCCGACCAGACCCGGGCGCGTTCATCGAGCGCCTCGGCCATCGGGGCAACATCCTTGAGCGCCAACGGCTGGCGCCCAAGCGCGTCGGCGAGCCCATCGGCGGCCTCGGTCAGCAGCGTATAGGCGGCGGCGGGCGCGCGCCGATCCTCCGGCGCCGGACGCGCGGCTTCGCGGATCAGCGCCAGGCTGTCTTCCAGTCCTCGCGCCCAGTGCGCGCATCCGAAGCTGCTCGCCGTGACCTCGCGGCAGGCATTGCTCAGCGCGATCAGGTGACCCGCGAGATTGCCGCTATCGACCGACGAGACGTATTTCGGCTCCAAGGCCCGCAGGTCGCCGGTATCGTACCAATTGTAGAAATGGCCGCGAAACTGTTCCAGCTTCTGCAACGTCGCCAGCGTGGCTTCGAGACGCTCCAGCATGTCGAGTGTCCCCAGCCAGCCGAAATCGCGCGCCGCCACCACGGAAAGCAGATACAGGCCGATATTCGTGGGCGACGTCCGGTGGGCGATCACCGGCTTGGGCTCTTCCTGGAAGTTGTCGGGCGGAAGCATGTGCTCTTCCGCGGTGACGAACGTCTCGAAGAACCGCCAGGTGTGCCGCGCAACGCGCCGCAGCTTGCGTTCGTCGCCCGCCTCGATCGACAGGTGTCCCGCCTCCGGCGGCGGCCGGCTGGCCCAGCGCGCCACGACCGGCGACAGGACCCACAGGACCGCGAAGGGCGCCGCGATCGGCCAGGTGGGCTGGCCGGCATAGGCGATCACCGTCCCGGCGAACAGGGCAAAGCCGGCGCCCGCCGCGATCTGCACGGCGAGCGACCGCCGGTCGAACTGGGCATCGTCGTTGGTCTGGGCGGTGGTGGTCCATTCCAGCAATCGGCGGCGGGCCAACAGGCGGAACAGGGTGCGGCCCACCGCATCGACCATCAGCCAGGCCTGATGCGCGAGAAAGGTGACCAGGAAGGCGCTCTGCACCACGCCGAGTTCGAAGTCGCCGCGCAGCGCGCGCAGATGATTGCGCAGCGTGATGCCGACGCGCGGCGGCACGATGCTCGTGATCGCGGCCAGCAGGGAGGGCAGCGCGACGGTGACGAGAATGAACGCCGTCCAGGTTTCGGCGATGGCGATCGGCTGCAGCCAGGCGAGCAGCATGGCCAGCAGGGCGGAGGGCGCCGAGAGCGACCGGCGCAGATTGTCAAGCAGCTTCCAGCGCCCCATCAGGGGAAGGCGGGTCCTGCGGCCATCGCCGCGTATCTTGCCGCGCAGCCCGAAAATCCAGGGCAGCAACTGCCAATCGCCGCGCACCCAACGATGCTGGCGGGCCGCCGCCACCTCGTAGCGCGAAGGAAATTCCTCGACCACCTCGATGTCGGAGACCAGGCCGGCGCGCGCGAAGATACCCTCCAGCAGATCGTGACTGAGGACCGCATTTTCCGGAATTTGCCCCGCGAGCGCGGCCTCCAGAACGTCGATGTCGTAGATCCCCTTGCCGACGAAGGAGCCTTCCTCGAACAGGTCCTGATAGACGTCGGACACCGCGAAGGCATAGGGATCCAGCCCATTGGGTCCGGAAAAAACGCGCTGGAACAGCGACCCTTCGCTGCCGACCGGCAAGGAAGGGGTCACGCGCGGCTGCAGGATGGCATGGCCCTGGGTGACGATCTCCGCCTTCCGATCGAAGCGCGGCCGGTTGAGAGGATGGGCGATCTTGCCCACGAGCCGCCTGGCGGCCGCAATCGGCGTGCGCGTATCGCCGTCCAGCGTGATGACGTAGCGGATCCCGCCCGGAAGCGAGGGCGCGCGGCCGTTGACCGGCAGGAAGGTCGTGTCGTCGCTGCCCCGCAGCAACCGGTTCAATTCGTGCAGCTTGCCGCGCTTGCGTTCCCAGCCGATCCACTTGCCCTCGCCCTTGTTCCAGAGGCGCCGGCGGTGGAGCAGGAAGAACCGCGAGCCGCTCACCGTCGGGCCATATTGTTCGTTCAGCCGCGCGATGCCGGCAGAGGCCTCTTCGAGAAGCGCATCGTCGTCGTCGGCATGCTCCGCGGCGCTGTCGCGCCAGTCGGACAGCAGCGCGAACACGAAATTGGCGTCCGGGTTGGAAAGGTGATGTACCTCGAGGCGTTCGATCTGCTGCTGGATCGCCGGCCGGCTGGTGAGAAGAGACGGCACGACGATGATCGTGCGCATGTCCGCCGGGACGCCGTCGCGAAGCTCTAGCGCAGGCATCAATGTCGCGCCCAGATTCTGGGTGATGATCCGGTTCACGACGGCGACCGCGATGTCGGAAGCCGGAATGATGCCGACCACCGCCAGGACGACAAGCGTCCAGCCGCCCGCGCCGGCCTGCGCGGCGGCCAGCAGCGCGAGCGCGAGGACGATCGCGGCGCCGGTTGCGATCAGGCCGACATAGCTGGCGACGCCGATGTTGGACTGCAGCCGCAAGGTCCATGTTCGCAGCGACACCCGGCAGCCCAACGCCCTCTCGAAAGCCGGCCGGCCGCCGGCGATCAGATAGAAGCCGGGATCGCGCTCACGGCGCTCGGGGTCTGTCACCCGATTGGCGCATGCAAGCACGCGACGGGCGACCTCGATCTCCTCGCGGCCGGAACCGCGCGCAAGCTCTTCGATGGCGCGGCGGTAGAGATCGCGGGTCGAGAAATCCATCGCGGCAAAATCGCTGCCCCCGCGCAGCACCGCATCGACCGCGCCGACGCTTTCGACGAACTCGGCCCAATTGACCGTGGACACCAGGCGCATGCTGGTGATGACGTTGCGCACGGTGACGTTCATGGCGCTCTGACGCTGGACTTCCTCCAGGACGATTTGGTCTGTGGTGGTCCCCTCCGCGGCCAGCCGGCCGTTCAGCCAGCGCAAAGCCGGCGTGGTATGGGGATCGCGATCGCGCAGCCTTTGCGACAGCTGCACGGCGAACGCAGTCGACCACGGCACCCGCTCAAGGTCCGGCAGAATGGCGGCCGTCGCGTCGGGATCGAGCTCCGCCGAGCCCAGAACGCGGTCGGCCAGGGCGTCGGCGAATTCGCCCGCGGACAGTCGCGCCGCGATCTGCTCGGCCAGGCGCCGCAAGTTCTCGACCAAGGTGATGCGCAAGGTGATCGCAATCGCCCACAACTCGCCGATGGTCAGCGGCTGCACCCGTTGATAGGCCTCGACGAAGCGAGTCAGCTTTTGAACGTCGAAAGCGCTGTCGGTATGGGCGATGACGGCCCAAGCGATGCCGAACACGCGCGGATAGCCTTGCAACGGCCCATCCGCCAGCTTCGGCAACAGGCGGTAATAGCCCGGCGGCAGATCGTCCTTGATCTCGCGAATCTGCTCATCGACGACATGAAAATTATCCAGCAGCCATTCCTCGGCCGGGGTTCCGGGTCTGCGCGCACGGCTGGCGCGGACGACGGCGCGATAGGTTTCGATCAGGACTTTGGTGTTGTCCTGGAGCCGCGGCGCAAGGGAAAGCCCCGATCCGGACTTCGAAACGACACGCTGCGCCGCGGCAAGGCTCGCGGCATGCTGTTCCAGACGTTCGACGCTGAACAGTTCGGCCCGAATGGGCGGCTCAGGCGGTTGCGGAACGGCCCGGCGAAAGATGCGAAAGCGGGAAACTCTCAAAGCGCATTGTCCATTCCACTGTCAGGCCGCAAATGCCGACGCAGCGCCGGCCGCGAGCGCGCAAACCGCGAGCCAGCCGAACGACGTTAGCACCTTAATTCCCTTCCCCCGACCGGCGAGCGGACCGATTGGCGCGGGGCGGCAAAAGCGGGCGGCGAGGGTGGGTCGGATCGTTTTCGTGCTGCATGTGGTCGGTGCTATCATGGGACTCCCGGTGTACGATGCCGTGAAGAGCAGCGCGTGTCGCGGCTGTCGGTGCTCTCGCGCCCGCCGACCCGCAATGCCGTCCGAAGCGGACGTCCCGTCCGGCGTCCGGATTCCAACGGGTGTCGCGCCAGGCGCTGTATGAGAATAAAATTCGTTCCGCAACATCAGGAACAACCAACTCTTTGAATTAGTTCCCACCTCCAATTGATTTTGTGCTCGTGAGGTCTGCGCCATTTCGACATCATCCTGCGCGGTGCCGCCATGGGCGACGGCCGGCTCATAGGCGTATCGTCGGGACATCGACCGGGCGGTGTTAAAGAAGATCGAACCCGCCGTCCACCGCGAGCGTTTGGCCGGTCACGAAGGCCGAAAGATCGCTGGCGAGGTAGACGACCGTGCCGGTGATGTCGTCCACGGTGGCGTTGCGTTGGAAACATTGCTGGGAAGTCGCGCGCCTGCTCGTGCCCTCGAAGCCCTTGCGGTTGACGGAGCTTTCATTGGCGATGAGTGTCGGCGAGACGGTGTTGACCCGCACGAGCGAGTCGCCGAGTTCGCGCGCGAGCGCGCGGGTCAATCCGACGACCGCGGCCTTCGATGTCACATAATGCGCCATGCCCAGCGCGCCGGTGCGCGCCGTGGAGCTTGAGATGTTGATGATGGAGCCGCCCCGCCGCGCCCGCATGGTGGGGCCGACCGCGCGGCACATGTTCCAAACGCCGGTGATGTTCACTTTCATCACGGCATCCCAGATCTCTTCGTCGATAGCATCGAAATCCTGCCGCTCCAGCTCGGCATAAAGGGCCGCGTTGTTGACAAGGATAGCGACGGGACCCAGCGCCTTCTCGAATTCCATGACGCAACTGCGGCATTGCCTGAAATCGGCGATGTCGCAGCGCAGGAATTTCGCGCGGCCGCCGGCATCCTCGATCTTCGAAACCGCGGCGGCGCCGTCCGAGACATCGAGGACGCCGATCGCAGCACCCGCCTGCGCCAGCGCCAGCGCGATGGCCTCGCCGAGCCCTCGCGCGGCGCCGGTGACGATGGCGGTGCTGTTCCTGAGATCGATTGCGGACCCTATTGTTTCCTCCCCGGCTTGCGGCTGCGGCGACTGGGATGGACTGCGGCAGGCGGAGCCGCCATGGGAGAGGCCAACGCCGAGCACATGGGTGGGCTTGCTGCTGGAGCTCGTCCCGGGGCCCGTTTACAAGGTGATTGACGCATGACTCGAAGCTCGATGCAAGAATGCCTTCGAAGGGAAGCAGAACGATGAAGTTCTTGTTCTTTGCGCTTTGCGCCGTGCTCGCGCTCGGTGGCGCGCGCGCGTGGGCGGACAGTTGGCAGCCCTCTGCGGGTCATGCGCAAATTCCGATATGGCCGGGAACGCCGCCCGATGCCAAGCCCGTGCCAGGGCCCGAATCGGTCGTGACCGTCGGCCATCTCGTCGCGGGACGCCCATGGCGGGCGGTCTTGAACGTCTTGCAGCCGACGATGACGGTCTATTCCCCGAATGGAAAGAACACCGGGGCAGCGGTCGTGGTGCTTCCCGGCGGCGGTTTCGAGGTGCTGGCCATCGATCTCGAAGGCACCGAGGTCTGCGACTGGCTGACCTCCAAGGGCATCACCTGCGTTCTCCTGAAGTACCGCGTCCCGAGCGAGCCCTATGATTGGCGATGCGATTGCCGTCCCCACAATCTCATGACATCGACGCGGTCGTTGGAGGACGTGCAAAGAACCATCGGACTGGTGCGCCTTCACGCCAGGGAATGGCGGATCGATGCCCACAAGATCGGCGTGCTCGGGTTTTCCGCGGGCGGATATCTCGCGGCGGAAATCAGCACGAAATATCGGCGACGCCTGTACGCATCCGTGGACGATGCCGACAAAGAAAGCGCCCGCCCGGATTTTGCCGTGCTCGTCTATCCGGGTCATCTCGCGCCGGGTAAGATGGATAGCACCACTCTGAATCCGAACCTTGCCGTCACGCCTGAGACGCCAACCACCTTCCTGCTGCAGGCGCAGAACGACAAAGTGGACGGTGTGAACCAAGCGCTGGCCTACTATGCCGCACTGAAGAAAGCCGGCGTCCCGGTGGAGATGCATCTGTACGCGGAAGGCGGGCATGCGTTCGGCCTGCGCCGGACCGGGCTTGCGATCACCGATTGGCCTCGATTGGTCGAGGTGTGGCTGCGCGCAATTGGGATGACGTCGAAGTAGCGGCGCGCACGAAGATCCCTTTTCGGGGGCTCTTCGACGCTTTGTTTTGGTCGGCCGAGGTCAGGACCCAGCGCGGGTCGGCATGGATCGCGCCACCATGGGACTGGCTTGCTCGATG
>DASWOE010000104.1:0-3794 GCA_036398875.1 Rhizomicrobium sp. | reverse complement strand
AGGACTTGACCAAGAAGGCGAAGTCCGACGCCCCGGCGGCCGAGTAGGCCGGCTCTTGCGAAACAAAGCCGCCCGCGAGCGATCGCGGGCGGTTTTTCGTTGCCCGGACGTCGCAGATGTGGGTGATCGACGAGGCGCTCTCCAGGATGAATGCCGAACGCGCGATCGATCTGCCGCGAATGACGGCGCGGGAATAGCGTGGGCGTTGCGCTCAGTTCGTCGTCGTCGTCGCCGGCGCGTCGTAGCGCGTCTTGAAGTCCGCCATGAAGGCCTGCAGCGTGTCGATGGCGGCGATCCCGGCCGCCCGGTCGCGGAAGGCGACGCCGTGCTCGTCGATGCGCTGGGCGATCACCGCGAAGGCGCTGCCGTCGGGGCTGGCCTTCATCTTCGGCGCGAAACGGTCGCGCAGCCGGTCGAGGCTGGCTTCGTCATTGGCGAGGGAATAGGCGACGGCGGCGCGCATGACCTCCTCGCGCTCGCTCGCGGTCAGGGGGGCGGCGTCGCTGTAGCGCGTCCCCAGCATCTCCTCCGCCTTCTGGCCGGCGACGGCCCAATTGCCGCTTTCCCAATAGATGTCGGCGCGCAGGCGCACGGTGTCGGCGCCCTGATCGACCGCGATCAGGTCGAGCGCGTTGTTCCACTGCTTCAGCGCCGCGAAGGCGCGCGCCTCCAGCAGCAGGCGCTGGTGGTTGACGTCGTCGGGCAGGGTGCTGATCTGGGTGCCGCGGATCGTGTCGAGGGCCGCCTGCGGCTTCTGGTCCATCAGATAGATCATCGCCAGCCTGGTCGCGACCTGGGCGCGCGCGACGCCGTCGAGGCGCTTGTCGATCTGGTATTTCAGAAGATCGGCGGCCGGGCCCAGAAGGTCCACCGCCACCAGCCGCTCCGACATGCGCCGGATCATCTCGTCGCCGTCCGGTCCGATCGGCGTCAGGTCGATGAAGTCATAGAAGATCGCGAGCGCCTGGACCGGCGCGATCTTGTCGGCCCGGCCCTTGTTGAAGAGATCGCCGAACGCCGCGCGCATGTCGTCCTGCGCCTTGCGCGCGGCGTCGTCGTTCGCAAAGGCGGTCGTGGCGATGCGCAGGGTGCGCAGCCCGTCGCGCCAGCGCTGCCGCCCGAAATAAAGCGACGCCAGCTTGCGCAGCGTCCGCATCTCCAGCACGTCGCCGCGCCAGCGGAAGCGCAGCCGCTCCAGTGCGGCGATCGCGGCTTCCTGGGTCATCACGCCCGCCTTCAACGCCGCGTCGGTGCGGTAATAGATCGCTTCGGCCGCGGCGCGCGCGTCGCCGCTCGTCTCGATGGCGTCGAACAGCCGTCCCGCCTCGTGGCCGCGATTCTCGGCCGCCAGCAGGCGCGCGCGCACCAGATTGGCCGCGATGGCGAGCGCCTGGTCGATGCCTTGCGGCAGGCGCGCGATCGCCGCGTCGGCGACTTCGAGATGGCCCTGGCCGAGCGCCGCCTGCGCCTTGGCGATGCGCTGGCGCGCCTGCCAGTCCGGCGGATAGTGCCACAGCACCGGCTCGGCGCGGTCGAGATCGGCGCGCGCGACGTCCCAGTCCTCCTGCGCGGCCTCGATCAGCCCGCGCCACAAGGCGGCATCCCGGTCGGCGTCGAAGGCGGCGGCGGCGATGTCGTTATGGGCGTCGCGCGTGCGGCCCATCCTGTAATCGGCGGCGGCGCGCATCGTCTGGAGCTGGCGGTCGCTTTGCAGCGCCGGGTCCTGCGCCTGCATCAGGCCGATCACGCCCAGCGCTTCGGCGGCAAGCCCGTTGGCGAGATAGAAGCGCGCCAGCACCAGCCTGGCATGTTGCGCATCCTCCACGTTCAGCCGCGCCGTGGCGGCGCGCATGCGGCGCTCGGTGGCGAGGAAGCTGCCGCCGGTGGATTTCGACCAGGCGGCGAAGTCGAGGAAGGACGGGTCGGCGCCGCGCGCCGCGATCGCGGCTGGCGAATCGGCGACCGGCATGGTCGGCGGCGTCAGGGCGAGGCCGCCGGGATGGGTGATGGTCACCCGGGTGCGGTCGATGCCGACCTGCAGGTCGTCGATATAGGGCGCCAGCACCAGGCCGGAGGCGGTCTGCAGCACGCCGAACTCGACATAGTCGTGCGCCGCCAGCATCGCGCGGCCGGCCGCGGCGGGAACCAGCACGAGCTGGTCGCCGGCAACGGGATCGGTCAGCGGCACCGGATGGGTGGCGCCCGGCAGCAGCGTGCTCAGCGAGGAATGGGTGGCGTCGTCCTGGTTGCGCGAGAAGCCGATGGCGATGGCCGTCGCATCCGCCTGCGGCCCGATCGTGACTTTGAGGTCCGCGCCGTCGGCGCGGGCGCCGATCTGCTGCGGCTGCGCGAAGGTGATGCGCAGCACGCTGACGCCGTCGGCCGATGACGCCTCGACCGCGGTCGGAAAGCTGCGTAGCGCCGTCTTGAGCTTGACCGCGTCCAGCGGGGCCGCGCCCTGGAGCACGATCCAGGCCGTCAGGCCGCGCATGAACACGGCCGAGCCGCGATTGGCGGCGCCGGCGAAGGTCAGGACGGCGCCGCCGCGCGTGAGCTGGCCGGCGGCCTCCTGCATCGGCGGCGCCGGTGGACTGGCGTCTTGTGCCGCTGCGGGCGGTGCGGCCGGTGCCGGTGCCGGGGGCGGCGGCGCTTGCGGCGGCGGAACGGGTTTGTTCGCGTCGGCGAGTTTCTGCGCGGTCTGGGCGATCTCGGCCGCCTGCGCGTCCGACATTGCGGCAGGCTTCAACGGCGTGACGGCCGGCTTGCCGCCGCCGGGCGGGCGATAGGCGTCGGCGTCGGTCTTGGGCGCCAGCACGTCCAGCACGATCTTGGCGCCGTCGCGGAAATCGTGAAAGCCGGAGGTCGAATCGGTGTCGAATTCGACGATCGTGCCTCTGCCGTCGATCCGCCAGCTCGCATTCTTCACCCAGGGCGGGGCGAAGCGCGCGATGGCGGAGACATCGACCCGCGCCAGCGTCTCGAACCGCACGCCGATCTTTCCCGCGCCGGGAGACACAGCATAGCGGACCTCGTGCGGCCAGTCGAACACCAGCCGGGTGAAATTCCGATAGGCGCCCGAGCGCACGGCGATCTGCGGCAGCGCGGCGACGTCGATCGTCTTGGCCGGCGGCGGCGGTGGCGGCGGCAAATCGGGCGGCGTGCCGGCGAAGCTGTTGGGCATCAGGTCGATGGCCGTCCGGTCGCCGGATTCGCTGCGATGCAGGCGCAGCGGCTGGGCCAGCGCGAAGCGGAAGGTCTGTCCGTCCGGATCGACCCGCGCCCCGCTGGCGATGCCGGCAAGGTTCTGTGCCAGCCCCGACGCGACGATGTCGGTCTTGTGGTCGAAGGACAGCGTCAGGACGCCGCCGACCACGCTCGCCGTGACATGGCCTTTCGAGGCCAGCGTGAACAGCAGGCGGGCATAGCCCTCGCCGGTCGTGACGCGCACGCTATCGGCCTTCGCCGCCGTGCCCGCCAATGCGAGCGCGCAACCCGCCAGGACAAGGCGGCGCAGGCGCGTGTGGTTGAGGGCCTTGAGCATGGCAGGGGGATGGTCCTGATCCGGTTCCCGTTTAGCCGGCGCGCCGTTAACTCTGCGTAAACCGTACGGCCGCATCGGCGCCGCTTAGCCGCCGCTGGGCGGCGACGGCGCCGTCGGCGGTCCGCCGGCCATGGGCGGCTTGACGAGAGGGGCCGTATTCGGTGCTGCCGATGCCGTAGCGGGAGGCGCCGTGCCGGCCGCTGCCGGAACCGGGACTGCCGGCTTGGGCGCTGTCGCCTTCTGCGCGATCGGT
>DASWOE010000103.1:0-4790 GCA_036398875.1 Rhizomicrobium sp. | reverse complement strand
CGGGGAACCAGATGTCGTAGCAGATCGAGACGCCGATGCGCCCGCGCCCCGGCACGTCGAAGACGACGAAACCTTCGCCGGGCGCCACGCCGCGCTCATAGGGCAGGAAGGGGAAGATCTTGCGGTAGCGCGCGATCACCTCTCCGTCGGGACGGATCACCGGCGCGGTGTTGAAGATCTTGTCGTCGCTCCGTTCGTAATAGGAGCCGGGAATGAGCCACAGGCCGGTTTCACGCGCGAGCCGGCCGAAGGCCTGCTCCACGCGCCCGCCGGCGGGCTCCGCATTGGTCAGCGCCGTGCCATAGGGGTTGAGCTCGCCCAGCACGACCATGTCGAGCCAGGGGAAGCGCTTCTTGACGATGCGGATCTCGGCGCAAAGCCGATCGACATTGTCGCCGCGGCCAAGTTCCAGCTGCAATCCGGCGATGGCGAATGTTCGCAAACCGAGCCTCCTGTGGGATCGACCATGCGAGGCCCCAGGACAAGGCGGTAGAACCAGTCTGCGCCGACCTATTGGTCCAGTTTCACAAATTCGTCCGAATTGCCGTCAAAACTGGCACCAAGATCAAAATCCGACCAGCGACCGGACGGTCAGGCGGCATGGGCGCGGCGCGGGACGAACACGGCCGAATCGACCAGCCGCCCGGCGTCGTTGAACCACTGGATGCCCACGCCTTCGATACGGGTGCGGAAGCGCGCCACCTCGCCATAGGACCAGGCATTCCACTGGCGGCACCAGAAATCCTCCTCGATCCACCAGCGCCCTTCGTCGCGATCCTCATTGGCATAGCCGGCGCGGCCGACCAGCCGCCCGTCGGCCGACAATTCGATCGTGCAAGGCTCGCCAAAGACCGACTTGCAGAGCAGCGTGGCGCCCGGCATCTGGCGGCGCAGCTCGGCCGGGGTGAGCCAGCCCGGCGCCTTGAGATCGACGCGCGGCAGGTTGCCGGCGGACAATTCGCGGATGACCTCGGCCAGAATGGCGATGCCGTCGCGAATCCGCGCCGCCGGAATCCCGGTCACGCCCAAGCGGAACGCGGGCTCCGGCGGCACGCCCGCCGCATAGTACCGGTCGATCGGCTCGATCAGCACGCCGCGCGCCTGCGCCTCCCGCGCCAGGTCGTGCACCGAAAGGCCGGCCGGCCCGCGCACCCAATAGGTCGTGCCCCCGCGCACCGGCGCGATTGCGATCGACTGCGGCAGATAGTGGTTGAGCGCGTCGCGCAGCGCCAACAGGCGATCGCGAAACACCCGCCCCAGCCGCAGCATGGTGCTGTCATAATGGCCGAGGGAGAGGAACAGCGCCGCGGTCCGCTGATTGTTGAGCGGCGGATGGCGCGAGACGAGCGCGCGCAGGCGCCTGGCCTGCGCGATCACTTCGGGCGACGCGACGATGAAGCCCAGCCCTATGCCCGGCGACAGCACGCGCGACAGATCGGCGACATAGATCACCCGATCGCCGCCTTCCAGGCCGCGCATCGCCGGATAGGCGTCGTCGAGATAATTCGTCTCGCACTCGAAGTCGTCTTCGATGACGACGAAATCCTTCGCCGCGGCCTTCGCCAGAAGCTGCTGGCGGCGCTCCATCGACAGCGTCGCCGCCGTCGGGCGCTGATGGCTCGGCGTGACATAGACCAGCCCGCAGCCGTCGAGCGCTTCATTCACGACCAGGCCGGCCTCGTCCACCGGCTGGTGAACCGCACGGATGCCCCGTCGCTGCAGCATCTGGCGGACGGACACGTCGCCCGGCTCCTCGAGCGCGACCCTCGTCGTCCGGTCGGTCAGCAATTCGACCAGGATATAGAGCGCCTGCTGGCTGCCGGCGGTGAGCAGGACCTCGTCCGGGCGCGCCTCGATCCCGCGGCGCGGAAGAATCTTCTTGAGGATCTCCTCGACCAGCATCGGATCGTCGGTATCGGCGGCGTCGGTCGACCACTGATTGATCTCGCGCACGCCCAGCGCCATGCGCGTCGCCTCGCGCCATTCGGACACCGGAAACAACGAACGGTCGAAACGGCCTTCGATGAAGGGATGGGGGTATTTCTGCCAATCGGGCGGATGGCGATAGGCGTCGGCCTCCACAACCGGCGCCCGCAGGCGCCCCTTCCACTCGATGCCGGCGACGCTCTGCGCCGAACCGCCGACCCGGGCGAACCGGGCCCGCCCCTTCACGACGTCTTCATTGACGTAGAGGCCGCTGCGCTCGCGCGCGATCAGATAGCCCTCGGCCGCGAGGAGCTGATAGGCCAGCACCACCGTGTTGCGCGCCACGCCGAAATGGCCCGCAAGCGCGCGGGACGACGGCAGCCGCCGCTCGGCGGGAAAGGCCCCCGACAGGATCGCGTCGATCAGCTTTTGCCGGATTTGGTTCTGCAGGCCGAGATCGCTCGTCGCATCGATCTTGAGATGCAGCAGCGACGTGACGCCTGGCGATCTCTTGCGGGGCTTCGCGCTCATGACGCCGCGATCATAGCGATTGGCACGGCCGCGCAAAGCCGGGTCCCTTGCCCAAATCCGCGATGACGACGGCGCGTCCGCAGGCGATCAGATATTCAGCGCCCTGCGGACCTCGCGCTGAAACCAGCCGACGCCCAATTCGTGCCGGGGCGAAAGGCGGCCGGTCGTATAGACGCCCGCATTGAGATTGCGCTGCACCGCTTCGGTGATGGCGATGTCTTCGCCGGTCGTGATTTCGGACGCCGCGATCGACCGCTCCATCACCGCGCGCTCGATGCCGTCCGGAAAGAAATACAGATAGTCGATCCTGGTGTGGGTCGCCGAGAGCGGCCAGATACGCTCCATCAGGATTCCGTCCGCATAGACGTTCACGCCCAGGCACGGCCACGCCCAGGCCCACAATCCGCCCACCGGCGAGGCGTCGTGCGGCGGCGCGCGATGGAAGACGATGGGCGCCGACAGCTCGACCTCGTATTTCGCCGCATCGACCACCGAATTCAAGAACGGATGCACGAGCGGGATGTGATAGCCTTCCAGATAGTTCTCGACATAGGTCTTCCAGTTGCAGGCTATGTCGTGCGTGGTCCGCCGCTCGAAGCGCAGCTTACTCAGATCCAGGTGCGCGGTCTTTGCGATCAGGGGCGCTATGGTGGCATGGAGCGACTGCGCATTCTCGTCCATGTTGACGAACGCAAAGCCGCGCCAGCTTTCGCATTTGAGCGGAACAAGCGCATAGTCGCGCGGATCGAAACCGTCCGCCGGCCCGAAATCGCGGGCCGACGCCAGCCGTCCGTCCAGCGCATATCGCCAGCCATGATAGCGGCAGACCAGCTGGCCCTCGCACCTGCCCTGTCCGTCATCGGCGAGCGGCCCCGCCCGGTGGCGGCAGACATTGTGGAATGCGCGGACGGCGCCGTTCTCGCCACGCACCACGATGATGGGATAGCCCGCCGCGGCCGTCGCGACATAGGCGCCCTGGGACGGCAGCTGACTTTCATGCGCGATAAGCAGCCAGGACTTGGCGAAGATGCTTCGCCGCTCCGCCTCGTAAACCTCGCGATCGCTGTAGAGGTGCGCGGGCAGGGTTTCGGGCGAGAGCATCTGGTTCATGGGTGCGATTTGTATCCCATCGCGATCGCATTTGCGACGCGCGACGCGGCCGCCGGATGGCGGCGCCGGCTTGTCGGTTCGCGGCAAACGGTTCAACCTCGTGGCGCGTTCCCGCACCGGGGGGAGAAACCCATGACCGATCGCCTGCTGGACTTCACCGGCAAAGCCGTTCTGATCACCGGCGGCGCGACCGGCATCGGCCGGGCGACCGCGCTGGCGTTCGGGCGGCAGGGAGCAAGCGTGGCCATCGGCGATATCGACGATCGCGCCGAAGAGACCGCCAGGCTCGTCAACGACGCCGGCGGCCGCGCCCTCTTCAAGCACTGCGACGTGCGCAAGGCCGCTCAAGTCGCCGCGCTCGTCGATGCCGCAGTTGGCGCATTCGGCCGCCTCGACTGCGCCTTCAACAATGCCGGCATCCTGCCGCCCACCTTGCCGCTGGCCGATATGGCCGACGACGTCTTCGACGACATCCTGGCGGTCGATCTGCTGGGGGTGTTCCTGTGCATGAAGTATGAGATCCGCCACATGCTGAAAGCGGGCGGCGGCGCGATCGTCAACACCGCTTCGATCGCCGGACTGGTCGCGGATCCGGGCATGGCGCCCTATGTCGCGGCCAAGCACGGCGTGATCGGCCTCACCAAGGCCGGCGCGCTCGACTACGCCAGGCAGAACATCCGCATCAATGCGCTGGCGCCGGGCTTTGTCGAGACGCCGATGACCCAGCGCTGGCTGGACGATCCGGCGTTCCGGGCCGCGCTTCTGGCCCACAGCCCGGTAGGCCGGGCCGCCAAGCCGGAAGAGATCACCGGCCTGGTGCTCTATCTGTGCTCGGACCTGGCAAGCTTCGCCACCGGCCAGACCTTCGTCATCGACGGGGCGCAGACCGCGCACTGATGCGCCGTCAGGGCGCGCCGTCGGTCTTTGCGCCCGCCTTCCACGCCTCGGCAATGAGCTCGAAGGAGCGCAGCCTTTCGGCGTGATCGTAAACGTCCGACACGATCATCAGCTCGTCGGCCTTCGTCTCCGCGACGAGCGCTTCGATGCCGGCGCGGACGGTATCGGAAGACCCGACAATCGAACGGGCGAGCATCTGCTTGGCCTGCGCCTTCTCTATCGGCGACCAATAGGTTTCGATGTCGTCGATCGGCGGCTGGCTCAAGCCTCGCGCGCCGCGGAAGATGTTGGTGAACGACATCTGCTGAGTCGTCGCCAGCCGTCGC
>DASWOE010000102.1:0-5143 GCA_036398875.1 Rhizomicrobium sp. | reverse complement strand
AGGGCCGCGCCGCGCACGCCGGCGGCGAGCAACGCGGCCAACGCATCGGTGGTGGATCCCGTACCGCCGCCGCCCGGATTGTCCGCGGCGTCGGCGAAACACAGCGCCGGCAGGCTCGGGTCCTCGCCCGCCTGCTTCGCGCATTCGGCGAACGATGCGAGCGACAAGGACTTGGACACGAAGCCCTTGCGCCTCTGCCACAGGAACTCCGCCGTGTCGCGGCAAACGCGCTCGGCGAGTTCCAGTCCCGTCCAGGAGGAAATGAGGACATGAAATCCCGCGAAGGGCGTGTCGGTCCAGGGATAGCTCGGCAGGATCGACGCATTGCCGTTTTCGCCCAAGGCCGCATTGGCGCGCACCACCGCTTCGCGAAAGGGGCTGTCGGCGGCCACGATGCCGAGGGTCGCGATCATGAGCGGCAGCTTCATATAGGCGACCGCCGGACGCTCGCCCGCCAGCAGGCGGCGCATCGCGCGCGCCGCTTCGATGCCGCGTTCGGCCATGTCGATATGCGGGTCGGTCTGATAGGAGATGCACATGTCCGCCGCCCCGAGCATCGCCGGCGTGAGCTTGCCGTGCAGATCGAGCGTTTCGAGGATCGGCACGCCGGCGCCGACGCGCGCACGAATCCGCTCCAGAAGGGCCGCATCGGTATCGAGCGTGCGTTCGGCGACAACCGAGCCATGGCCGCTGACATAGACGGCGTCGAGCCGTCCGGCCGCCGCCAGCATCGTATCGGCCTTGTCGAGCAGGTGTTCGAAATGGGTCTGCGCGAGCTGCGGGCCGGACTCCGAGACGCAATAAAGCAGAGGCACGGGCTCCCAGGGGCCGGTGCGATTCATCTCTTGAACGAAGTGCCGCGTCTCCGGGAGGAAGAACTTTTGCGGATCGGTGATGTCCGCGAGAAAGCCCTCGCCCTCGTAATAGGCCATCCAGCGGTAGTCGGCTTGCGGGATCGGATCGCGGAAAGCCGTGGTCTCTCCGAAGAAGCCCAGGATGGCAACGCGAGGCGGTGCGGTTAACCGGTCCATATCAGTCAACAACCTTGCAGCGAGCGGCGCGGACCACAAACCATATCGGTCCGCGTCAGGCAAGTTTTTAGAATACAAATTCTATTTTTCTTTGGCCTTTGCACCGTCCACAATCGGCGCTATGACGCTGTCTTATGGTTGCTGAGCCTCGCCGTCCAGAAAAGAATCCTATTGCGCGCCTGGCGGCGAAGCCAGCCCCCGTGCGCAATGCCCCAACGACGAAAAAGGGCCGGGCACGGCGCGAGAAGATCAAGGCGGTCACCGCCGCGCTTCTCGAAGAGACGTCCTATTACGAACTGACGCTGGAACAGATCACCAAGCGCGTCGGAATTCCGATCAGCGTTTTCTACCACTACTTCCCCACCAAACGTGAACTCGTCCTCGAACTGCTGGACGAGGTATTCGACCGCTTCCGCGGCTCGATGATGAGCGCGCAGCCGTTCGGCTCGTTCGAGCGCGGCGTGCTGCTGAACAACCGCCAGATCCTGGGCCTCTATGAGGACCATAGCGGGTTGATGCGTTGCGTGGCGCAAGTGGACGATCTTGCTTTTGCGGCCCGCTGGCGCGACCACATGAACTGGTGGCGGCACGCCTGCGCCTCGGGACTGCGCGAATTCGCGACGCCGGGCACCTCCCGGCTCGACCTCAATGTCCTGATCCACGCCTTGAGCGCGATGACGGAATCCTTCGCGCACGAATTCTATCTGCTGCGCAACCAGGAGCTTCGGCGGCGGCTGCCGGACATCGATTCCGCCGCCCGCTTCCTCACGACGCTCTGGGTCCGGGCGATCTTCCTATCGAACCCTCAATACATCTCGATCAACGAATTTCCATTCCTGCTATCGTTGCGCGACAGCGAGACTCAGTCCGAGCCGGCGGGCGGGCGAAGAAAATCGGTGCCGAAGGAAAGCGCCTCGTAACGGGCGGCGTGGTCATCCGCCGTTCCGAACTGGTTTTCGATCACCATCATCCGCTTGAAATAGGCACCGACGGCCATGCCGTCCGAAACGCCCATCGCACCGTGGATCTGGATCGCGCTCTGCGCGACGAACCTGCAGGCCCCGGCGATGTGGGCCTTGGCGGCGGAAACCGCCATCATGCGTTCGCACGGACCTTGGTCGAGCTTGGAGACCGCCATATACAACATGGACACGGATTGCTCGAGCGCCATGTACATATCGGCCATCCGGTGCTGAAGGACTTGAAAGCCGGCGATGGGGACACCGAATTGCCGCCGCTCGCGCGCATAGGCGACGGTTTCGTCGAGAACACTGCGCATGCATCCGACGGCCTCGGCGCACACCGCGACGATCGCCCCATCCTGAACCGTGTCGAGCAATGCCGACGCCGGCGTGCCCGACGCCACGAGATCGCACCGTTCCACGCGCACGTTGTCGAACTGGACGTCCGCGGCTCTGCGCCCATCGATCGTTCGATAGCTTCGCAATGCGACGCCCGGTGCCGTGCTGTCGACAACGAACAGCAAGGTCGCGCCCGCATCGCCGTGGTCGTCCGACGCCCTGGCGGAAACGATGAGATGGGTCGCCCAGGGCGCCGCCGTCACGACGTCCCTCCTTCCATCGAGGAGAAAGATGCCGCCGTCGCGCCGCGCGCCTACACCACGACCTTGGCCCGCTCTTCGGCCGCCATTCGCCAGCGCGAATATCGCCCGCCCGGCGACGAGTTCGACACAGAGCGCCTCGGCTCGCGCGGAGTCCCAATGCTTGAGGACCGCGCCGCCGATCACCGCGGACTCCAGATAGGGTTCGACGACGAGGCATCTGCCGAACTCTTCCATGACGATCGCGGTTTCGATCGCGCCGCCGTCCAGGCCGCCAAGACGCGCCGGAAGGGCCGCACCGAGAATGCCAAGCTCCTGGGCGAATGCATTCCAGATTTCCCGCCGCCAGCCCGACGGCGACACGATCGTTTCGCGCCGCCGGGAGTGCGAATAGGTCTTCCGGAGAAAGCGCCGCAGGGTGTCGCGCAGGAGCACCTGTTCAGGCGTCAATTCGAAATTCATATCCTATTCATCCTGGCGCCGGCGCATGGTCGTATTTGGCCATCCACCACGCCGTCGCGTAATCCGCGAGGCAGCGCGTGGTGTCGACGACGTCAGCCTCGTCGGCGAGTATCAGCGGCAGTTCCGTGCATGCCAGAATTGTTCGTGCTGCGCCCCGCGCCCGCAACGCGTTCAAGACCTCGCGCGCGAGTCTTCGGGCAGTGTCGAGCCTGCCGGCTTTCACCAGCGCAATCGCCTGCATGACAGATTCCTGCTCGTTTTCGTTCGGCGTAGTGCAATCGATCGATGCGCGCGAAAAACGCAATTCGTAGAGCTTGGCCGCGAGCGTGCCGGTGGTGGCGAGGAGACCCACGCGCGGGACATCCAAATGGCGCACATGCTCGACCACGGCATCGGCGATATGCAGGAGGCGCAGAGATGTCGCCGCCTCGATCTCCGTCGCCCAGGCATGCGCCGTATTGCAAGGGATCACGAGCGCGACGGCGCCGAGTGCGACCAGCGATCTCGCGGCTGACGCCAAGGGAGCCGCCACCGATGCGCGGTCTTTCCCGAGCGCGACCGTCCGGTCCGGTATGCGGCAATCGCCCCAGACCAGGATAGGTATATTATCTTGGTCTCGGGTCGCGCCACGCGCCTGGACCAGCTTCGCCAGGAAGTCGGCGGTGGCCGCCGGCCCCATGCCGCCGATGACACCAAGAAACGGACCGGAGGGCGCGTTGAGCATTCGGCCATTAAATAGAAATTGTTTTCGATTTTCAATTCCGCCGGCGCGAAATCCGCACTCACGCGGCCGTCGTCTCGCGGACGTTGCGCTGGTCCACCATCGCCTTGATCGGGCGGTGCGCGACGTAGAACAGGCCGGCCGCCACGGCACTGAGCACTCCGACGGCGATGAAGAATCCGTGCCATCCAAAGAAGGCGGCAACCGGCCCGCCGAGCCCGCTCGCAACGGTCTGGCCGATCCGGGTGATGGCGGCCGAGGTTGCGTAGTCGGTGCCCGCCTGCAGCCGGGACGCATAGCCGATGCGGGCGGTGCCGAACACGACATAGTAAATCGACGTCATCAGGGTCGGCAGGGCCAGCACGGCGATCGTCCAGGGTATCGGCAGCCGCGTATGCGTGTAGGCCATCCAAACGGCGGGCAGGACGGACGGGATCGCAAATATCGCAAGCGCGACGAGAACGCGACCGGATCCGAAGCGCTTAAGGGCGGCATAGCCGGCGATCGAGCCAAGGAGGACGGAGCCGGCGAGGGTCGCGCCGATGATCAGCCCGATCGCGGACAACTGGAACTTCAGGTCGATCAGGAAAGGACCGAGCATGGCGATGAGCGAGCCGGTGAACAATCCGCTGACCAGATAGATCGGCACGAGCGCCCAACTGTCGCGGCGCGCGAAATATCGAGCCAGCGGCCGGAACGCGTGCCATACGCGCCGCCCGTCCGTCCTGATCGTCCGCACGATGGAGTCCGGTACGGGCGGTTCGCGCCGGATGAAATTCGGCAGAAGCAGGGCAGCCATGAGCAGCGCGGCGCTAACCGCCGCATACTTCCAGCCATAGTGCTGAAGAACGAAGCCGAGCCCCGCCAACGCCAGCATTTGGCCGAACGCCTCCGACGTGACGATCACGCCGGCGGCCGCGGGCCTGTCCTGCTCCCGCACAATGTCAACCATATAGGCGTCGATCGCGACTTCCTGGGTCGCCGTGAACATCGACTTGACGAAGATGATCGCAACGACGATCCACAGCGTTGCCATCTGCGGCGGGAACAGCGCCAGCACGCAATAGGCGCCGACAGCGCCGAATGTGCAGGGCAGCATCCACGATTTCCGCCGGCCGATGCGATCGTTCCAATACGAATCGACAACGGGACCGACCGCCCAGCGCAACCAGTACGGAATGACCGGCAGCGAGAACACCCAGAAATCGGCGAGCGGCAATCCGATCTTGCGAAAGATCGTCGGCACGAGCGACGTGGCGAACGCCGCGGGAAACGTCGTCGACATGTACATCAGACCGACCAGCAGCAAAGTGGCGCCGGCGGACGCCGTCCGTTGGCCCGAATCTTTATGCATTGCGCATCTCTCGA
>DASWOE010000101.1:0-10699 GCA_036398875.1 Rhizomicrobium sp. | reverse complement strand
CGTGCTGGTCGATACCGGCACCAAGCAATTCGCGCCCGCCATCGCCGCCATGCTGCGAGCCAAGACCCAGGCGCCGGTCCACACCGCGATCTACACCCATGGCCATGTCGATCACGCCTATGGCCTCGACCGGTTCCTCCTCCCCGGCCAGAAGCCGCCGCGCGTCATCGCCCATGCCGCCATGCCGGCCCGCTTCGCCCGCTATTCCGCGACGGCGCGCCACAATGCGGCGCTCAATGCGCGCCAGTTCGGCGGCACGGTGGAGGCGCAGTCGGCCGACGCCTATGCCGCGTTCGGCCAGCCGCCGGTCCCGCCCGATACGCTCTATGAGGAGCGGATGAACATCACGGTCGGGGGCGAGACCTTCGAGCTGCATCACTGCAAGGGCGAGACCGACGATCACAGCTGGGTCTTCGCGCCGTCGCGCGGCGTGCTCTGCCCCGGCGACCTTTTCATCTGGGCGGTGCCCAATGACGGCAACCCGCAAAAGGTCCAGCGCTATCCCTGGGAGCGCGCCAAGGGCCTGCGCGAAATGGCGGCGAAGAAGCCGACATCGTTCTGTCCCGGCCATGGCGGGCCGGTGGTGGCCGATCCGGCCAAGATCGAGCGCATGCTGACCGAAACGGCGGAGTTCCTGGAGACCGTCGTGTCGCGGACGCTGGCGGCGATGGAGAACGGCGCGCCGCCGCATGTCGATATCGTCACCGGCATCGAACTGCCGAAATCGGAGTCGCCCTGGCTGCAGCCGGTCTATGACGACACCGAATTCCTGGCGCGCAACGTGATCCGTTTCTATGGCGGCTGGTGGAGCGGGCGGCCGAGCGAACTGAAACCGGCGCCGCGCGCCGGGCTCGCGATCGAGATCGCCGCGCTCGCCGGCGGCGCGAAGACGCTGGCGGAGCGGGCGCAGGCGCTGGCCGCTTCCGGGCAATTCCGCCTCGCCTGCCATCTCGCCGATTTCGCGCTGGAAGCCGCGCCGTCCGATCCGGATGTGCAGGTCCGCGTCGCGGCGATCTATGAGGCGCGCGCCGACACGGAGACCAGCCTGATGACGATCAATCTCTACAATTCGGCAGCCGCCTATGCCCGCGCAGGTCGGCCTTTTGCGTAGAGGCCGCGCGATTTCGTTCGATCTTCCAGCCCGGCTACCATGCCGCGAACATGGTCTTTCGCCATGGACGGCCGAATTCGCTACCGTCGCATGATTGCGCTATCATCGGACACATTCCTCACCGAGATTTTGCGCACAAAGCCGCCCGCATCCTGATCGAAGGAGATATCTCATGTCGAATTTCGCAAAGTTCGTGGCGTTGATCGGGGCTTTTGCCCTTGGCGGCACGGCACAGGCCGCGCCGGCGGGCGCGATCAAGAACATCGTTTTGGTCCATGGCGCGTTCGCCGACGGCTCGGGCTGGAAGGCGGTCGCCGACATCCTCAAAAAGGACGGCTACGAGGTCAGCATCGTGCAGCCGCCGGAGACCTCGCTGGAAGACGACGTCGCCGCCACGAACCGCGCGCTCGATGCGCTGGACGGTCCCGCGGTCCTGGTCGGCCATTCCTATGGCGGCGTGATCATCACCGAGGCCGGCAACAATGCGCATGCGGTGCGCCTCGTCTATGTCGCGGCGTTCCAGCCCGACACGGGCGAAAGCTTGGGCTCGCTGGCGGCGAAGATCCCGCCGGCCTCGAAGGCGGTGACGCCGACCAAGGACGGTTTCCTCTTCATCGATCCCGCCCATTTCCACGCCGATTTCGCCGCCGACCTGCCGGCCGCCACCGCCGACTTCATGGCCAGGTCGCAGGTCTTCGTGTCGGTCAAATCGGCCAGCACGCCGGTGACGTCTCCCGCCTGGAAGACCAAGCCCAGCTACGCCATCGTCGCGACGCAGGACCGCTCGATCAATCCCGATCTCGAGCGCTTCATGTACAAGCGTTCCGGCTCCACGACGATCGAAGTGAAGTCGAGCCACGTCGCCTATATCTCGCAGCCCCGCGCCGTCGCGGCGGTGATCGAGAAAGCCGCGACGCACTGAACGGCTACGGCCCGATGCGGTCGGCGGGCACGGCCTGCCAGGCCTTGCGGCGCGCCTCGTTCGGCCGGGCCGTGACATGGGGCATGCCGTCGCCGAAGATCGTCGTCGCGCGCCTGGCCGCGTCGTAGCGCATCCAGGCGCCCGAGGTGTCGTTCGACGGATTGCCGTTGCGGGCGAACGCGACCCAGGAATCCATCATCTCGGCCGCCAGCGCGTCCGCCTTCGGGCCCGATCCGAAGAACGGCGCGGCGCCTTTCAACTGATAGGTGCCGAAGGTGAAGCCCAGTTCCAGGGCGTGGCAGGCGCCGAGCGCGCCGTCCAGGAACGGCGAGGGCCAGTCGAAGCGATAGGCATAGGTCGGGGCATGCGGGCCTTGCGCATCCAGAAGGCGCGTCGCCGGCACGAAGAAGCTGTGGTCCGTCATGATCGCGTTCCAGCGGTCGAAGGGCGTGCCCGCATCGTAGGCCGCCATGACGGCATCGGCATGCGCGTCGCCGACCAATCGCGCCGTCATCTTGGCAAGGCCGGCCGCGTCCAGCGTCTTCATCTTTTCCGCCGCGATCGTGAACAGTTTCCACTCGTCGCGCGTCGTTCCCGTCAGCAGCGGTACGCCCGCGGCCGCGCCGCCGGCCACCGCCTCGATCGGACGGAGCGGCAGGACGCTGCCGTCTATGGTCGGCGCGAACGGCATGCCGATGCCCACCTCGCGCGGTGCATCCAGGATGGCGCGCTGCGCCTCCAGGATCGTTTCCCAGGGCAGGGCGGCCGGATCCGCGGTGCCGAGCTTGTCCAGCACCAGCCGCGCGATGCGGGCCGACGCTTCGCGGCCATGGCCGATATCGCTCGCGCCCGATTGCGCGATCGCCTTGTGATAAAGCCCGCGCGCCGCCGGCGCCCCCAGCAGGGCGCCCACGCTCATGCCGCCGGCGCTCTCGCCGAAAAGCGTGACGTTGTCGGGGTCGCCGCCGAACGCGGCGATATTCTCCTTCACCCAGCGCAGCGCGGCGATCTGGTCGGCCAGGCCTTCCGCGCCGGTGCCGGGCAGCCTGCCGTCGCTCGCATCGCGCAGATTGAGGAAGCCGAGCGCGCCCAGCCGGTAGTTGATCGTCACCAGTACGACATCGCCGCGCGGCACCAGGAACTTGCCGTTATAGGTGCCGACGCTGCCGGCGCCGGTGTTGAAGGCGCCGCCATGGATCCACACCATCACCGGCCTTCGGGCGTCGTCGCAGCCGGGCGTCTGGACGTTGAGATAGAGACAGTCCTCCGACCGCGTGCCCGGGGTGAGGCCCAGGACGGCGCCGCTCGCGCCGGGAACCTGCGGCGCGATGGCGCCGAAGCGCGCCGCCTCGCGCACGCCGGTCCAGGGCTCGGGCGGCTCCGGCAGGCGCCAGCGCAGGGGCCCGACCGGCGGCTTGGCATAGGGGATGCCGTTGAAGCGCAGAACCCCGTCGCGCGCCACGCCCTGAAGTTTCCCCGACGCAATCTCGGTCGTCGCCGGCACGGCCTGGTCCATGACAAGGTGCTCCTCGTTTGCCGCATGATCCCGTTGCGCGCGGCGCGGTTCAAGGGTGTCCCAGGCTTAACGGCGTGTTGACGGGCGCCGGTCTAGTGTCGCCGCATGCCGTCGTTTGACAACGCTGTCGAAGATTTCAACGCGCGGGCGCAAAGTCGCGGCTGGTTCTGCCGCGTCGCGCCCGTGGGCGATTTCGACCGTCCCGAGCTGACGGCCGTCCATGCGCTGTGGTGCGACAAGTCCGCCGGTGCGCCGATGCCGGCGCGCGCCGCTTTGTCGGCGCGGGTGATGAAGCCCTGGATGCCGAACATGTCGCTTCTGGAGCGCGTGGCGGAAGGGGGCCGCGTGCGCTATCGCGTGCGCCTGCACGGCTCGCGTCTGGCGCGCTACAACGGCGACAAATCCGGAAAATTCCTCGACGAATCGATTTCGCCCATCGATGCCGAGGCCTATGCGGCGGTCTATGATCTGATCGTCGCCACCGGCCGGCCGCTGCGCCTGACGATCGAATACCGCGTGCCGCAGATTTCCTTCCTGACCGGCGAAAGCTTCGTGGCGCCGCTGTCGCGCCCGGAGAGCGACACGCCGCTCATTCTCTCGGTGACCTATACGCGGCCCCGCCGCCAGGCCGCGCGTGCCGCGGCGAATATTGCGCTCCGGTAAACTTGTAACGCCGCCATTAAGATTTTGGCGAGATGTCGCGCACAGACTTCGCGCCATGTCGTCGGACCCGGCAAATCGGTTGAACGCCATGTCGCTAAGCCTCGGATGGACCATGCGCGCCGATACGGCGCTTTCCTTCGATCGCGCCGAACTCAACGCGATCCGCGATCTGTGGCGGAGCAAGGCCCGGCTCGCCGGCGGCCTTCCGGCGCGCGCCGATTTCGACGCCCGCGCGCTCAAGCCGTTCCTGCGCCACGTCTCCATCGTGGAGCGCGCGGTGCATTCGAGCGGGCGGCCCAGCTACCGCTTCCGCTTCTTCGGCAGCGCCCTGGCGCAGCGCTTCGGCGAGCAGACGGGACAGTTCATCGAAATGTCGATCCCGCCGGATCGGCTGAAGCGCTGGATCGCCGCCTATGACGCGGTGCTCGAAGCGCGCGCGCCGATGCGCTTCCTGAGCTATTTCGAGATCCCGCGCGTCTCCTATCTCAACGGCGAGAGCTTTTCGGCGCCGCTGTCGAACGGCGAGCGCAAGCCCGATACGGTTCTGGCCTGCACCTATTTCTCGCCCAAGGCGCTGGCCGAGGCGCAATCGGCTTAGCGCAGGCGGCGCCGAACGCCGGAAAATCGAAGGGCCGTGCCGCTCGTCATCCCAGCGGCGGCAGGCGGAAGACGTGCTCGGCATTGGTCTGCATCAGCATGCGCTTGTGCTCGGGCGCGATGTCCAGCGCGTCATGGGTCGCGACCTCGTCCGCCGAGACCTGATAGGGATAGTCCATCGCATAAAGGACGCGGTCGGGCCCGAGCACGTCCTGGCAGAATTTGATCGCCGGCGCCCACGCCACGCCGCTGGTGGTGATCCAGATGTTGTTGCGGAAATAGTGGGAGACCTTGTGCTTCAGCGTGACCGCCTTCTGGCCGCCGCGCAGGCCCGGCCGTCCGTCGGCATTGGATTGCATCCAGTCGAAGCGATAGAGCAGAAGCGGCATGGCCTCGCCGGCATGGCCGATGACCAGGCGCAGCTTGGGATGGCGGTCGAAGGCGCCGGAAAAGATCAGTCCCATCGTGTGCATCCACACCTCATGGGTGAAGCCGGCGAGCGCGCCGGTGAAGCTGCGGAATTCGTAAGGGTGAACCCATTTGGCCGGCGGGCTGGTCGGGTGGATGTAGAGCGCCGCATCGAAATGCTCCAGCGCCTCCAGGATCGGCTCGAACGCCGGCTCGTCGAGATAATGGCCCTGGGTGTGGGAGTTCAGCACCGCGCCGTTCAGGCCGAGCCTGGTCATGCCGCGCTCGATCTCCGCGACCGCGCCTTTCACGTCCTGCGGCGCGAAGGCGGCGAGGCCGGAGAAGCGGTCGGGATATTTCCGGCACGCCGCGGCCAGGCGGTCGTTGGACAGCGCCGCCAGCTCGGTGCCGATCTGCGGGCTCAGCACTTGCACGCCCGGTGCCGTCAGCAGCAGAAGCTGGCGGTCGATGCCCAGTTCGTCCATGCGCGCGATGCGGCCTTCGCCGATATCGCAGAGCTGTTCCTGCAGCGCCGGAAAGGACGCGAACATCGCGCCCATGCGCAGCGACGGATCGTCGGGCGGGCAGGGGCCGTGCAGCAATTCGAGCTGCGCCTCGGGAATCTCCGGAATGCTCCACGCCTCTTCGGTGGCGATGCGCCTGTAAGGTCTGGCGTCCATGGTCGTTTCCCTCGCCGGGTTCGTCTCGATTCTCAAACCGACCCCAGCTTGTCATGGCCCGCGAATGCGGGCCACCCGGTTGGGTTCTGCAATCCGCGGAGTTTCCCCGCACGCGGACAATATCGAGAAGACGCCGTCGGGGTGGCCCGCCTTCGCGGGCCATGACATCGATTTTTTGAGTTGTCCGATCGCAACGAAGCGCTACGCGATGATGTCGGGCAGCAGATGATCGTTGATCTTCGCGATCTCGTCCTTGCGCTGCAGCTTGCGCTTCTTCAGACGCGTCAGCGAGAGCTGGTCGCGCGCCCCGGTGTCGGTCAGCGCCGCGATGGCGTTGTCGAGATCGCGATGCTCCTGCGTGAGTTCGGCCAGCTTGGCCCTGAGCACGACTTCGTCGGGGCGGGTGACTTCGCTGCTCATCGCTTCTTGCGCCCGTTCCAGCGCTTGTGCGCCGGCCAATCACAGCCCACCAAGTCGAGGGCGCGGCCGACGACCTGATCGACGAAGTCGGAAATCTTGTGCGGCTCGTCGTAGAAGGCGGGCACCGGCGGCAGGATGATGGCGCCCATCTGCGCGAGCTCGGCCAGGCTCTTCAGATGGCCGGCATGCAGCGGCGTCTCGCGCACCATCAGGACCAGGGGCCGGCGCTCCTTCAGCGTCACGTCGGCGGCGCGGGTCAGAAGGCTGGTCGTGACGCCGGTGGCGATCTCCGACCAGGTCCGCACCGAGCAGGGCGCCACGATCATGCCCCTGGTCTTGAAGGTGCCCGACGCGATCGGCGCCCCGATGTCGCCCGGGGCATAGGAACGATCGGCCAGGGCCGCCACGGCCTTAGGCTTGAGATCGGTTTCCAGCGCGATGGTGAGCTCGGCCGCCTTGGAGACCACAAGGTGCGACTCGATCCCGATCTCGCGCAGCGCGCCCAGCAGGCGGATGCCATAGGCTACCCCGGACGCGCCGCTGATCCCTACGACAAGCCGTTCTTTTTCCAGGATTTCCCCCGCAACCTTCGCCATGACCGGCGGGTTTACAGAATGTTCGTCATGGGCGGAAGAGGGCGTGACAGCCCCACCCGACAGTGATCTAATTCCCGGGCCTTAGAGAAGAGGTGCACGCATGGCGCTGCAAGGACATATCCAGGAATTGTCCGAAAAACATAAGAAGCTCGAAGAACGCATACACGACGAGATGGCGCATCCGGACTGGGACGAAGCCCAGGTCGCAGCGCTAAAAAAAGAAAAGCTCCGAATAAAGGACGAGCTCGAACGCCTGCGAAACAGCGTTCACTGATTTTCCCGCTCACGTCTGACTTGCCCCGGCCGGCCGCGTTGCAAGCCGCGGCTGCAGCGACACGAACATGGCCAGGCCCAGAAGTTCGAACAGCGCCGCGGCGGCAAAGGACACGCCGGGGAAGTAGAACGGGGCGCGCCCGCTGGTGAAATAGGCGAACAGGTGCGTCAGCAGCAGCGGCGCCACGATGGAGGTGATGCTGCCCGCGCTCGCCAGCGCGCCCATCAGTTCGCCCTGCTCGTTGGCCGGCACGCTGCGCGACATGATGGCGTTGAGCGCCGGCCCGCCGACGCCGCCGAGCGTCCATACCGTCATCCAGGCATAGAGCATCCAGGGCTGCGACGAGATCGCATAGCCGAAATAGCCGATGCCGGCGCAGAACAGGCCGACATAGACCGCGCGGGTCTCGCCGATGCGCGGCACCACGAGGCGCGGCAGCACCCCGAAGGAGAACGCGGTCAGCGCGCCGACCGCCATCAGCGAATAGCCGACCTGCGCCGCCGTCCAGTGGAATCTCAGCATCGTGTAATAGGTCCAGGTCGCCGGATTGGCGTCGTGCGCCAGCCGCATCAGGACCGTCACGCCGAGAAGGCCCAGGATCATCGGAAAGCGCCGGAGCGCGCGCAGCGAGCCGGCCGGATTGGCGCGCCACAGCTCGAAGGTCCGCCGCCGCTCGGGCGGCAGCGACTCCTTCAGCACCACCACGCCGAACAGCGCATTGGCCGCCGCGAAACCGGCGGCGACGAAGAACGGCGCGCGCGGCCCCCAGGCATCGCCGATGATGCCGCCGATCGCCGGTCCGACCACGAAGCCGATGCCGAAAGCGGCGCCGACCAGGCCGAAATTCGCCGCCCGCTTCTCCGGCGGCGAGACGTCGGCGATATAGGCGTTCGCCGTCGGATAGGCGGCGCCGGCGATGCCCGACAGGAAGCGGCCGAGGAACAGCCAGGCGATGCTCGGCGCCCAGCCGGTGATCGCATAGTCGATCGCCAGCGCGACCAGCGAAAGGATCAGCACCGGCCGGCGGCCGAAGCGGTCGCTCAGATTTCCGATTGCCGGCGCGCAGAGGAACTGCATCAGGGCATAGACGAACATCAGCCAGCCGCCCCAGTCAGCGGCGCCGCTCAGGCTCTGGCCGGTCAGCTGGCGGATGATCGCCGGCGTCACCGGAATGATGATGCCGAGCCCGATCGTATCGATCAGCATGGTCGTGAAGATGAACGCCAGCGCGGAGCGGCTGGCGAGAGGCGTGGACGTCGGCGCGCTCATGCGCAAATTCCCCCCGAACCGGCGACAGCCTAGGCGGGACGCTCGCCATTGTCGCGGCTCGTCCGGAATTTCCTTTCGGCCGGCGCGCGCAGCGTGGCGCAAGGATTGGGCGCCGGTCTCAGGAAACGTCAACCCGGCCGCCTGAGCGTTCGGCGCTCCTCCGAGCGGCAATATTACGAGGCGACGCACCCGCAGTTGCCGCCGGCCGGAAGCGCGGTGGCGGCGATTGCCGCGTCACACCGGGCGAATTCGACGCCGGGATGACCGCGGACGTCCGCCGGAACGAGAGCCGCCAGCTGCAGGCGGCCGCGCCGGGCGCGGACGACCCGGCCGCGGCCTCGCCATGGCGCCGCCGCTCCCCGGCTGCCCGGAAAGCCCCGCCGCGTTCCGCCGATTGCCGTCAGGACAACGTCGCGCGACGCGCCGGCGCGTCTTTCTCCGCGATTTCCATCAGCCACAGGATGTGCGGCCGCGCTTCCTCGAAGCGGCCGAGATCGTAATATTCGTAAAGCATCGCCTGCAGCCGCTGCAGCAGATCGCCGCCGGCCTTCACTCGCTCGCCAGACATGAAAATTTCCCCACGCACACAAGGCGGCGAGGATCGTCCGGCACTCGCGCGCAAGCCACTCCTCCGGTTGAGGGGGGTGTCGGAATGGGACGCGGGTTGCGTTCTGCAACCTATGGCCACGTCGCGGCGCGAGTGGCGGCGGACGGTTTCAGACCACGTCCTTGGTCATGTCGCGCAGCTTGAATTTCTGGATCTTGCCGGTCGAGGTCTTGGGCAGCTCGACGAAGGCGATGAAGCGCGGGCATTTGTAGCGCGCCAGATGGGCACGGCAATATTCGATCAGCTCCTCGGCGGTGACGGTCTCGAAGCCCGCCTTCAGCTCGACAAAGGCGCAGGGCGTCTCGCCCCATTTCTCGTCTTCCTTCGCCACCACCGCGACGAACATCACGGCGGGATGCTTGTTCAGCACGTCCTCGACCTCGATGGAGGAGATGTTCTCGCCGCCCGAGATGATGATGTCCTTGGAGCGGTCCTTCAGCTGCACATAGCCGTCCGGATACATCACGCCGAGGTCGCCGGAATGGAACCAGCCGCCGGCGAAGGCCTCCTTCGTCGCCTTGGGGTTCTTCAGATATCCCTTCATCACCACATTGCCGCGGAACATCACCTCGCCCAGCGTCGTCCCGTCGGCCGGCACCGGCTCCATGGTCTGCGGGTCCATCACCGACAGCGCGTCGAGCGCGTGATAGCGCACGCCCTGGCGTGCCTTCTTCGCGGCGCGATGGTCCTTGTCGAGCGCGTCCCAGTCCAGGCTCCACTCGTTGACCACGGCCGGGCCATAGGTCTCGGTCAGGCCATAGACATGGGTGACGTTGAAGCCGGCATCGCCCATCGCCGCCAGCACCGATTCGGGCGGCGGCGCGGCGGCGGTGATGAACTCCACCATGTGCGGCAGCGGCCGGCGCTCCTCCGGCTTGGCATTGATGACGGTCGACATCACGATCGGCGCGCCGCACAGATGCGTCACCTTGTGCTCGGCGATGGCGTCGAACATCGCCTTGGCGCGCACCCAGCGCAGGCAGACATGGGTGCCCGCGACCACCGACAGCGACCAGGGAAAGCACCAGCCGTTGCAGTGGAACATCGGCAGCGTCCACAGATAGATCGGATGATAGGGCATCCGCGCCGCCAGGATATTGCCATAGCCCATCAGCGCCGCGCCGCGATGGTGGAACACGACGCCCTTGGGATTGCCCGTGGTGCCGGAGGTGTAGTTGAGCGCGATCGCGTCCCATTCGTCGCCGGGATAGTCCCAGGCGAATTCCGGATCGCCTGCCGACAGGAACGCCTCGTAGTCGATGTTGCCCAGCCGCGCGCCGGTCTGGGTGAATTCCGGATCGTCGTAGTCGATCACGATCGGCTTGGTCTTGGCGAGCGCCAGCGCATCCTTCATCACCACGGAGAATTCGCGGTCGGTGATGAGGACCTTGGCCTCGCCGTGATCCAGCATGAATGCGAGGGCAGGGGCGTCGAGCCTTGTGTTCAGGCAATTGAGCACGCCGCCCGCCATCGGCACACCGTAGTGGCACTCCAGCATCGGCGGGGTGTTGGCCAGCATCGCCGCGACCGTGTCGCCCTTGCGGATGCCGGCCTTGGCCAGCGCGGACGCGAGCTGGCGCGAACGTGCATAATACTGCGCATAGGAAAAGCGCTGCCGGCCGTGGATGATGGCGAC
>DASWOE010000100.1:0-4211 GCA_036398875.1 Rhizomicrobium sp. | reverse complement strand
GGACGTGCGAGACAGGCGACACCGCGACCCCCTACAGCGACGCCGTCGCGGTCAGCAGGAACGTCCGGCCCGGCCCGGGATTGGTGTGGTTCTCGCCCGGCCGCGTGAAATAGGCGTTCACGAAGTAATATTCGTCGGTCAGGTTATAGCCGTTGAGCTGCAGCGCGAAGGTGTCGTTGATCTGATAGCCGATCATGGCGTCCCAGGTGACATAGCTAGGCACCGTCGCCGTCACGATCCGGCCCGGCACGGTCAGATTGTCCGTCCCCGCCCGGCGCATGCCGACATAGTTGAGCCCGGTGCCGAGTTTCAGCCCGTCCTCAAGATCATAGGTCGTCCAGATGTTCGCCTGGTTGTGGGCCGTGTTCGGCACCGGCCCGTGCACGCCCGCGCCGGCCAATCCGACCGCGGTGGGGTCGAGATAGGTATAGCCCGCCACGATCTCCCAATGCTCGGTGATGCGGCCCTGGACGCCGAGTTCGAGGCCGTTGACGCGCTCCGTGCCGGCCAGCGTCTGCAGCGCCGGATTGAGCGGGTCGCTGATGCGGGCATTGGTCATCTCGGTGTTGAAGACCGCCCCCGTCACCGACAGCATGTCGTCCAGGATCTGCGCCTTGGCGCCGATCTCGAAGGTGCGGTCCTTCTCCGGCGGCAACGCCTGGTTGTTCGCCGCCAGCGACAGCGTCTCGGCCGACGGGTTGAACGAGGTGCCGTAGGAGAAATAGATGCTGCTGTCTTCCGTCGGCTTGTAGACCAGCGCGGCGCGCGGGCTCCATACGTCGTCGGTGTGCTTGAAATGCGACGGCGTGCCGACCGCCTGGTCGAAGCGCGCATGGAAATGGTCGTAGCGCACCGCGCCGGTCAGCGTCCATTGCGGCCCGAAGGCGACCGTGTCGGTCGCGACGAGGCCGAGCGTCTCGGTCTTGGTGACGGGTTTCTGCCGCACCGTCGTCTGCGTGCCTGGGAAGCTCTCGAACGGGTCGGGCGCCAGAAGGGGCGTCGCCGCGATCACCGTGTTCTGGTTGGTGAAGCGGGTCAGGTCGGCGCTCTCATTGTCGTATTCGAAGCCGACGATCAGCGTATGGTCGAGCGCGCCGGTGGAGAATCTGGCCGTGCCGTCGAGGCTGTTCATCGCCGTGGCGATGGTGCCCTTGGAGCTTGGCCGGTCGCGCTGGACGAAGATGGCGGACAGCGGCGTGCCCAGGACCGGATAGAAGGGATTGGAGAAGCTGACCGGCGAGCGGCCCGCCGCCGGCAGCGCGGCGCAAAGCGGCGCGCCGGCGAAATAGCCCGCCGTCGCGGCCGTGTTGAAGCAGTTGGCCGAGCCGTAAGTCGCCGCCGTCTGGCGGCTGTCGAACCAGTAATGGCCGTAGCGCGCGGTGTCGGCGATCGAGAAGGTATCGTCGAATTTGTGCTCGACGCGGCCGGTGACGACATCGACCTCGGTCTTGAAGCGGTCGTCCGACGGCAGGCCGTAGTAGAAATCGCGCGGCACCGGCGCCGGCTTGTCGAACACGAACGGGATGCCGTAATCGGGGATGTTGTCTTCCTGCTGGTGCAGGTATTTGAGCGAGACCGTCGTATCGGTGCCGATGCCGAAGGCGATGGCCGGCGCCACGCCGAAGCGCTGGGTCCGCGCGAAGGGGCGGCCCTCCTGGTTGTTGCGCTGGCCCATCAGATCGACGCGGATCGCGCTGGTGTCGCCCAGCACATAATTGACGTCGGCGGTGGCGCGAAGCTCGGCATTGGTGCCGCCGGTCACGACGACATCGTCGATGGGATAGAGCTGCGGGTTCTTGAGCACCTGGTTGATCACGCCGCCGGTCGAGCCGCGGCCGAACAGGGTCGATGCCGGGCCCTTGTAGACCTCCACGCTCTCGTAATCGAAGGTGTCGCGGTCGTAGAGGCCGGTGTCGCGCAGCCCGTCCATGAAATAATCGTCGCCGGCCGAGAAGCCGCGCAGGTTGACGAGGTCGCCATGCGTGCCGCCTTCGCCGGCGTTCAGCGTGATGCCCGGCACGTTGCGCAGCGCATCCTGCAGATTGTTCAGTCCCTGCTGCTTGATCACGTCCAGCGGCACCACGTTTATGGATTGCGGCGTGTCGAGAATCTTCTGCGGCAGCAGGTCGATCCCCGTCTGCCGCCCCGTCACGACCACGGTCTCGACCGCGTTCCTGTTCGCGGCGTTGAGCGCGAGCTCCTGCGCGTGGGCGCCACCCAAGGCGGCCATGGACGTGATTCCGGCGCCGGTCAGGCCCATGGCGGTGCGCAGGAGCGGATCGCTCGATTTGGCGGAAAGCATGAAACCCCTCTGTCTGAAACTGATAATCGTTCTCAAGAGTGGGGAACATAGCGGCTGCTCTGCCGCTGTCAATGAGAATTAGTCGCAAGACACGCGGCTGCGGCAAAGGTGCGGCCGCCGATCTTCGCTTGTCGTGGCGGTACGGGCCTTTCGAACCGCCGGACCTAAAACAGGAATCGCGTCTCCAGCTCCGCCAGCAGTTTCGCCAACGCGTCGGCCTGATGCTGCACCTTCGCCGCGTTGGTCCAGTGCGGCAGCACGTCTTTTGCCGTGGGCGGCGAACCGTGGACTTGGACGAGTGTGGTGGTCTCGTTGGGATCGTGAGCCAGATCGTACATCTCCCATTCCTGAGGGGCTCGTCCGGACGGATCGAAATAGCGCGCCAGCTTGTAGTCCTTGGTCCGCACGCAGCGCACATTGTTGGGCTGACGCACCGGCCCCGGCGCGATGGCGATGCCCGGCTTGCCGTGCCGTCCGTGCCGCACCGCATCGACGGTCATGCGATAGACCTCGAATTCCAGCTCGGAATCGACGTTGTGCCGGTTGCGCTCGAAGGGCAGCGGCTCGGTGATCTCGTCGTCGGTGATGAACAGCACGCCCTTGCGCGCAGAGCCGTCATGTTCGCGCACTTCGTCCGGGGCCCACTCGCCGCGGATCAGCGGCGCAAGATCGATGCCCGGCAAGGGCGGCACCGGCCGCGTCTGCGCCAGCTTCTGGCCGATGGCGCGGATGTCGTCGGGCTTGAGGCCGGCCAGACCCAGAACGGTGGGCAGGATATCGACATGGCTGGTCAGCGCATCGCATTGCCGCAAGGGATCGTGGCGCGCCTCGATCGGCCGGTCGTGCGGCACGCTCTCGCCTTGGCTTTCGAACCAGGTCTTCACCAGCGGCCGGTAGTTCACGACCATCGGCACGTGCAGCGCCTCGGCATAGGCGGTGTGCCATTTCTCCAGCATCAAGCCGTGCGCCGCGCCGTATTCGCCGTGATCGGCGAGGAAGATCACGATCGTATTGTCGGCCTGGCCCGACTCTTCCAGGGCCTCGAGCACCGCATCGATGTGCGCATCGACCACCGCATGCAGCCAGGCATAGAGCTGCAGGAATTGCAGCGCGCCCTTTTGCGGATGATCGGCGAGTTGGAACGGTATGCAGGTCTGCAGGCCGAGCAGCACCGCGAGGTCGGCGGCGTCTTTCGGATCGAGGCCGGCGCCGCCCGCCTGCAGCGTCTGCACGATGTTGTAGCCGGCCTTGGCGCCCAGCGCCAAACCCATCTTGTAGGCGTAGTCGTGCTGGCAGCTCGGCTTGTCCGCCAGGCTTTCGTTCTGCGTCGGCGATGGCCGCGCGCAATCCTGCGGGAAGCCATGCGGATTGAGCGCGATTCGCATCGTGCCGGCGACCGGCGGCGGCGTCACGTCGCCTTCGCGCGGAATCGTCAGCGGCCCGAACATCGGCTGCGTCGTCGGCTGGGGCAGGGTGATCGTCCTGCCGCTGGGCAGCGTGATGGTGCGCGGCGGCTGCGGATCATCGACCGGCAGCGCCTGCGCGATCACGCCGGGATAGGTCGCGATATCGTGCGGATTGGTGAAGGAGGCGACCGCGAACCAGGGCGGGATGGCGTTCACATCTGGCCCGCTCGACGCCGCGTCATGGGCCTGCATCGAGGCATAGGCACGATTGTAGTTGAGCGCGAGCCCCTGGCGGCGGATGAAGGCGCAGGCGCTGTCGGTGAATCCGACGTCGCGATAGATCCCCAGATTGTTCGGCTGGCTGCCATGCGGCTCGGGGTATGACGGCTCCCACTCGTCGAAGCCGTAGCGCTTGAGCGAATGCTCGGGCGGATTGGAGACGTGCCATTTGCCGAAATAAGGAGTGGTGTAGCCGGCCTGGAGCATCCAGTCGCCGAGGGTCG
>DASWOE010000099.1:0-13347 GCA_036398875.1 Rhizomicrobium sp. | reverse complement strand
GGCCAGGCCTCGCCCTCGATGGGAAACCGCCGCGTCAGCGCGAACACCAGCGGCGTGACCGCGCCGCCGAGGACCCCGGCGGCGGCCAGCCGGAGCAACTCCCGCCCGAGCGGCAGCGGCCCATGCGCCGCGATCACATTTCCCGGCTCCAGCACGACCACCAGGGCGAACCAGTAGACGAAGCCCAACACGAATTCCTGCGCCCAGCCGGGCAGAAGCGAGCGGAAGAACGGCGTCATGGGCGAAAGCTTGCGCCCGCCGGCGCGGCGTCGTCCAGGCCCGTGCAGACGCCGGTTTTGTGACCGGCCGCGGGGGATCGGGGATGGGCCGACGGCCCGCGCCCTGTCGCAGACGGCCGCCCTCTCCCACATTCGAACGGCATCGAACCGGGCCCGAAAACATGAATATGCGTTGGCTGTTGATCGCCCTGCCGGGCGTGCTCCTGTCGGGCTTCGCCATGGGCGCGCCCGTCGCCATTCCACCGGCCGCGGCCGGCGCGGCCGAATATATGCGCCTCCATGAGATCATCTGGGCCGCAATCCAGCTCGCCGGCCTCGCGCTGCCCGCGCTCCTGCTTTTCACCGGCTGGGGCGCGCGGCTGCGCACCGCCTGTGCCCGCCTCGCGCGCGGCAACCGTTACGGCACGCTGACCCTGTTCGCCGGCGCCTATCTGGTCCTCGCCGCCCTGGCCGTGTTGCCGCTCGACTACTGGCGCGACATCGCCAGCGAGCAGGCGCTCGGCCGGTCCGGCGATCCGCCGGTGCCCTGGCTTCTGGGCGAGATCGTGCCGCTCCTCGTCAAGATGGCCGGGGCGGCGCTGTTCCTCTGGATTCCCTACTGGCTCATCGCCAAAAGCCCTCGGCGCTGGTGGCTTTACGCCGCGCTGGCCCTGATCCCGGTCGCCTTCGCCGTCCTCGTCGCGCTGCCCGCCTTCATCGATCCGCTGACGACGCATTACGAGCCGCTGCACGACAAATCCCTCGCCGCCAAGATCGAGGCTCTGGCGGCGCGCTGCGGCGTGCCCGGCATCCCGATCTTCGTCGGCGGCGGCGACGACACCGTGGTCGGCCTCGGCCCGACCAACCGCATCGTCCTGGAAGCCGGCATCGATGCGCACGAGACGCCGGACCAGGTGATCGGCACCGTCGGCCACGAGCTCAAGCACTATGTCATGGGCGACAACTACAAGGGGCTCGCCATCGTCGCCGCGCTCCTGCTCGCGGGCTTCTGGCTGGTGAACCGGCTCGGACGCTGGGCGATCCGCCGCTGGCATGGGCGCTTCGGCTTCGACGATCTCGCCGATCCGGCCTCGCTGCCGCTGGCGGTGCTGATCCTGTCCGGCTTCTGGCTCTGCGTGCTGCCGCTGTTCAACTGGGAGGCGCGGTCCATCGAGCGCGAGGCCGACCGTTTCGGCATCGAGCTGACGCATGAGAATCGCGCCAATGCCGCGTTGTTCGCAAGCTGGGCGGCCAAATACCCGCCCGACTACGACACGTTCTTTCTGATCTTCCGCGCCACGCATCCCTCGCTCGCCGACCGCATCGCGATGATGAACGGCTACCATCCGTGGAAGACGGGCGCGCCGCTGGTCTATGGCGATGTGTGCAAGCCGGCGCGATGACGGCGGCGCGCGGCTAATCCTTCGCGCGCTCGACGTAGGATCCGTCCTCGGTCATCACCACGATCCGCGTGCCGATCACGATATGCGTCGGCACCATCGTCTTGACCCCGTTCGACAGCAGCGCCGGCTTGAACGAGCCGGATGCCGTCTGGCCCTTCATCACCGGCTCGGTCTCGACGACCTCGAAGGTCGCGCGCTGCGGAATCTCCATCGAGATCGGAATGCCTTCGAACAGCTGCAGCTGCACGTCCATGTTCTCGGTCAGATAGGGCCCCATGCCGCCGACCACGTCCTCGCCGACATGGACCTGGTCGAAGGTCTCCGGCTGCATGAACACCCAGTGCTCGCCGTCCTGGTAGAGATAGTTGAAGCGCTGCGACTCCACGAAGGCCTTCTCGACGCTGTCGGTGGTGCGCAGGCGCTCGACGGTCTTGAGCCCGTCGGGGATGCGGCGCATCTCCAGATGCGTCACCGGCGTGCCCTTGCCCGGATGGATGTTCTCCGCGGTGATGACGACATAGAGCTTGCCGTCCTTTTCCAGGACGTTGCCCTTGCGCACGGAACTGGCGATGACCGATACCACGAAAGACCTCTGGATTGGGCTGAAGACGGGGGCTAATAGCAGGCGACGCCGGCCCGGCCAAGCCCGGGCCGCCCGAAGGATTTATGGATAGGCCCGTTTCCCCCTGGTGGTCGCGCCAGCGCCATGCCGATCGCCGCCCGCTTTTGCTCCTGCGCGGCCGCATCAAGCGCGCGCTGCGGGACCATTTCGAGGCCCAGGGCTTCACCGAGGTCGATTGCGGCGCGCTCGCCGTCTCGCCCGGCAACGAGGCGCATCTGCACGCCTTCGCGGTCACCGCGCTGACCACGGCGGGCGAGCCGCGCCCGCTCTATCTCCACACCTCGCCGGAATTCGCCGCCAAGAAGCTGCTCGCCGCCGGCGAGACCAAGATCTTCGATTTCGCGCGCGTCTTCCGCAACCGCGAGCGCGGCGACCTGCACGCGCCGGAATTCACCATGCTCGAATGGTATCGCGCCGGCGAATCCTACGAGGCGGCGCGGCAGGACAGCATCGATCTGCTGCGCCTGGCCGCCGACATCGCCGGCGCGCGCGACTTGCGCTTCCGCGACTGGGCCTGCGATCCGCGTGCCGAGCCCCAGCGCCTCACCGTCGCGCAGGCTTTCACCTATCACGCCGGCATCGACCTGCTCGCCACGCTGTCGCCTTCGGGCGAAGGCGACCGCAACGCGCTAGCGACCAGGGCGCGCCGCGCCGGCTTCGTCGTGACCGAGGCCGACAACTGGTCGGACATCTTCAGCAAGGTTCTGGCCGCCGCGGTCGAGCCGCGCCTGGGCATCGGCGCGCCGACGCTGCTCGTCGAATATCCGCGCTGCGAGGCCGCGCTGGCACGCGCCGCGCCGCGCGATCCGCGCGTCGCCGAGCGCTTCGAGCTCTATGCCTGCGGCGTCGAACTCGCCAACGGCTTCGGCGAGCTCACCGATCCGGTCGAACAGCGCCGGCGCTTCGCCGCCGAGATGGACGAGAAGAGCCGCATCTATGGCGAGCGCTATCCGATCGACGAGGATTTCCTGGCCGCCCTCGCCTGCATGCCGCCCGCCGGCGGCGTGGCGCTGGGCTTCGACCGCCTGGTGCTCCTCGTCACCGGCGCGCCGCGCATCGACGACGTGCTGTGGACGCCGGCGCCCGGTGTCATCCCCGGCTGAGCATCGCGCGCTCCGCGCGCGATGCTCAGCCGGGGATGACAGTGGCGGTGCGTCTATCGCGTCAGCGACTTCACGAACGCGCTCACCTTGTGGCGCGTCTGCTCCCACCACACCACACGGGCGCTGGTCACCCAGTTGAGCTGGATCACCCGGCGCGGGCCGGCGAAGGCCTCGAAGCCGTGCCAGGCGTTCGGCTTGTTCTCGAACACCAGCAGCGTGCCCTCGTCGGGCGGCACTTCGGCGATGACGTCGTTCAGATCGTCGGCCGAGCGCAGCAGGCGCAACCGCCCGCCCGGCGCTTCCCACCGGCCGTTCATGTAGATCAGCACGGTGACCAGCTTGGTCACGCTGTCGGTGTGGATCTGGCCGTCGCGCTCCGCCGAGACGCCGCGCACCGTCACCATGGTCGGGCGCGTCGAAAGATCGAGGCCGAGCTTTTCCGCAACCGCCGCCGTGAACTCCGGTCCCCGGATCGCCTCCATGAAGCGCCGGAACGCCGGACCATAAGAGAGCGTCGGCAGCGGAAAGCTTCCCGCATGCGTCACGGCGGGGAAGTCGGCGTTGATCGCCTCCAGCGCCCCGGCCTTCACGAAGCCCGGCACCATGAACCAGGGGAACGGCTCGCGCGCCAGCGCCGCGCGCGACACCGCGTCCACGTCTATCGGCAAGGCAACCATGTCACCTGTACTCGTCGTTCAGCGCCGCGAGCTTTTCGGCACCGGGGCACAGCTCGCGCTCGCCCAGCCGGTTGAGCGGCACGGCGGCGGTGTTCAGATGCGCGTGCAGGTCGTCCGCCTGCGCCTCGACATAGAGCAGCCCGGTCAGCACCTCGCCCTTGGAATGGTGGTGCTGGATATAGGCCATCGCCGCGGCGCGGTCGGTCGGATCGTAATCGGCCTGCAGCTTGGAGAGCTTCAGGTAGGAGCCGTCATGCTGCTGCACCACCTGCACCGTGCCCGGCGCATAATCCGCGGTGATCGGCGCGCGCGCCTCGATGAAGTCGATCCGGTTCACCGCCTCGTTGTGCGCGCGCACGAAGTCGTAGGACTTGGTCGATTGCGGGTTGTTGTTGAACTGCACGCAGGGGCTGATCACGTCGATCACCGCCGAGCCCTTATGCGCGATCGCGGCTTTGAGGATCGGGACCAGCTGGTGCTTGTCGCCGCTGAAGGACCGCGCCACGAAACTCGCGCCCAGAACCAGCGCCAGGCTGACCAGGTCGATCGGATTGTCGCTGTTGACCGCCGTCTTGCTGCGGCTGCCCTTGTCGGCGGTGGCCGAGAACTGGCCCTTGGTCAGGCCGTAGACGCCGTTGTTCTCGCAGATATAGGTCATGTTCACGCCGCGGCGCACGCAATGGGCGAACTGGCCGAGCCCGATCGAGGCGCTGTCGCCGTCGCCCGACACGCCCAGATAGATCAGGTCGCGGTTGGCGAGATTGGCGCCGGTGAGCACGCTCGGCATGCGGCCGTGCACGCTGTTGAAGCCGTGCGCCTGGCCCAGGAAATAGTCCGGCGTCTTGGACGAGCAGCCGATGCCCGACAGCTTGGCGACGCGATAGGGCTCGATGTCGAGCTCATAGACCGCCTGGATCAGCGCCGCCGAGATCGAATCGTGGCCGCAGCCGGCGCACAGCGTCGAGATCGAGCCTTCATAGTCGCGATGGGTGAAGCCGACCTTGTTCGGCTTGAGGCCCGGATGATGCAGCTTCGGCTTGGCGATGTAGGTCATTCCGCCGCTTCCTTGTGTGTCACCTTCATCCGCTCCGCGATCGCCGCCGTGATGAAGCGCGCCGTGATCGGCGTGCCGTCGTAATGCAGGATCGAGATGAACCGCGCCGGGTCGATGGCGCATTCGTTCACCATCAGCTTCTGCAATTGCGCGTCGCGGTTCTGCTCGACCACGAACACCTGGTCGTGCGCCTGCACGAACTCCACCAGGTCCTCGCCGAACGGGAAGGCGCGGACCCGCAGCGTGTCCAGGTGCACGCCTTGCTTCTCCAGGCTGGCCAGCGCCTCGTCCATCGCGGCCGAGGTCGAGCCGAAATAGATCGCGCCGACCTTGGTCTTCTCGCGGGCGTCGCGCCGCACCGGCGCCGGCACCAGGGCCTTGGCGGTCTCGAACTTGCGCAAGAGGCGCTGCATGTTGTCGACATAGACCGAGCCTTCCTCGGAATATTTCGCCATGCGGTCGTGGCTCGAACCGCGGGTGAAATACTGGCCCTTGCTTTTGTGGGTCGCGGGCAGGGTGCGCCAGGGGATGGCGTCGCCATCGACGTCGAGATAGCGGCCGAACAGCGTGCCGGCCTCCAGCATCTCGGCGGTCATGATCTTGCCGCGGTCGTAGGTGCGGCCGTCGTCCCAGCTCAGCGGCGGGCACAGCCAGTCGTTCATCCCGATGTCGAGGTCGAGCATCACGAACAGCGGCGTCTGCAGCCGCTCGGCCAGGTCGAACGCCAGCGCCGCGAATTCGAACGCCTCATGCGGGTCCTGCGGGAACAGCAGCGGGTGCTTGGTGTCGCCATGCGATGCATAGGCGGCGAGCAGCAGGTCGGATTGCTGGGTGCGCGTCGGCATGCCGGTGGAGGGCCCGCCGCGCTGGATGTCGAAGATCACCGCCGGCACTTCGGCGTAATAGGCCAGCCCGAAGAACTCCTGCATCAGGCTGATGCCGGGGCCGGACGTCGCGGTGAACGACCGCGCGCCGTTCCACCCCGCGCCGATCACCATGCCGATGGCGGCGATCTCGTCTTCGGCCTGGACGATGGCGAAGTTGTTCGTCTTGGTGACGGGATCGACGCGGAACGCCTTGCAATGCGCCGTGAAGGCTTCCGCCAGCGAGGTCGATGGCGTGATCGGATACCAGGCGCACACCGTGGCGCCGCCATAGACCGCGCCCAGGCCCGCGGCGTCATTGCCCTGGATGAAGATGCGGTCGCCAACCAGGTCGGATTTTTCCACGGTCAGCCTGCACTTGCCCGCCAGATTCGCCGCGGCATGGTCGAAGCCGAGCTTCATCGCGGCATAGTTCAAGCGGATCAGCTTGTCCTTGCCCTTGAACTGCTCGGCGATCAGGGCCTCGATGGTCTCCGGATGCATCGACAGAAGCTGCGCCACCGCGCCCAGATAGATCACGTTCTTGAGCAGCTGCCGCTCGCGCGGGATGGTGCCGTCCAGCGTGTTGGACAGCTGCGTCAGCGGCACGCCCAGCAGCGTGATGTCGGTGCGAACCTTCTGGGTCGTCAGCGGCTTGGTGGAGTCGTAAAGCAGATAGCCGCCCGGCTCGATGGATTCGACGTCCTTGTTCCAGGTCTGCGGGTTCATCGCGACCACGAAATCTGCGGTTTCCCCGCGCCGTCCCAGCCAGCCTTCGCCCGACACCCGCACCTCGTACCAGGTCGGCAGGCCCTGGATGTTCGACGGGAAGATGTTGCGCGAGCACACCGGCACGCCCATGCGCAGGATCGCGCGCGCGAACAGCTCGTTGGCGGACGCGCTGCCCGAGCCGTTGACGTTGGCGAATTTGACGACGAAATCGTTGGTGGCGGTTATCGGCTGCACGGCAGGCTGCTTCATCACTTGTGACATGAGCCCGCCTTCGCCGTCTCGAGATAGAACTTCTTCATGTCCCACGCCCCGGTCGGGCAGCGCTCGGCGCACAGCCCGCAATGCAGGCAGACGTCCTCGTCCTTGGCCATGATGCGCCCGGTCTTCAGATAATTGGAGATGTAGAGATCCTGCGTCAGGTTCTCCGCCGGCGCCTGCAGATGCGTGCGCAGCACCGCTTCGGGATCGTTCGGGGTGAAGGTGATGCAGTCCACCGGGCAGATATCGACGCAGGCATCGCACTCGATGCACAGGCTCTCGGCGAACACCGTCTCGACGTCGCAATTGAGGCAGCGCTGCGCCTCCTTGAAGCCGAGCTCGCGGGTGAAGCCCAGCTCCACCTCCATGTTCACGTCGCGCAGCGTCTTTTCCTTGGGCGCGTGCGGCACCTTGAAGCGAAGGTCCATCGACACGTCGTTGTCATAGGCCCATTCGTGGATGCCCATCTTCTGGCTCGACAGATTTACCAGCGGCGACGGCCTGACCTTCACATCCTCGCCGTTGCAGTAAAGGTCGATGGAGACCGCCGCATCATGGCCGTGCTCCACCGCCCAGATGATGTTCTTGGGCCCGAACGCGGCGTCGCCGCCGAAGAACACTTTGGGATTGGTCGACTGGTAGGTGACGGCATCGACGACGGGCATGTCCCATGTGTCGAAGTCCAGGCCCAGATCGCGCTCGATCCAGGGAAAGGCGTTCTCCTGTCCCACCGCCACCAGCACGTCGTCGCATTCCATCAGCACGTCCGGCTCGCCGGTCGGCACCAGGGCGCGGCGGCCCTTGGCATCCTTCTGCGCCTTCACCGTCTCGAACACGACGCCGGTCAGCTTGCCGGCGGTGTGCGCGAATTCCTTGGGCACCAGGAAATTGTGGATCGGGATGTCCTCATGCATCGCGTCTTCCTTCTCCCAGGGAGACGCCTTCATCTCGTCGAAGCCGGAGCGCACCACGACATCGACTTTTTCGCCGCCCAGGCGGCGCGACGTGCGGCAGCAGTCCATCGCCGTGTTGCCGCCGCCCAGCACGATCACGCGCTTGCCGATGCTGGTGGTGTGGCCGAACGAGACGCTCGACAGCCAGTCGATGCCGATATGGATGTTCGCCGCCGCTTCCTGCCGGCCGGGAATCTCCAGATCGCGCCCGCGCGGCGCGCCGCAGCCGACGAACACCGCGTCGTAATCCTCAGCCAGCACCGCCTTCAAACTGTCGATGCGCTGGCCGAACTTCGTTTCGGGTTCCAGGTCGAGGATGTATTTGCACTCTTCGTTGAGCACGCTTTCCGGCAGGCGGAATTTCGGGATCTGGGTCCGCATCATGCCGCCGGCATGCGCGTCGCCATCGTAGATGGTGACGTGATAGCCCAGCGGCAGCAGATCGCGCGCCACCGTCAGCGAGGCCGGCCCCGCGCCGATCAGCGCGACGCGCTTGCCGTTCTTCTGCGACGCCGGCTTGGGCATGCGCCCCGCGACGTCGTCCTTGTTGTCGGCGGCGACGCGCTTCAGGCGGCAGATCGCGACCGGGTCTTCCTCCACCCGTCCGCGCCGGCAGGCCGGCTCGCAGGGCCGGTCGCAGGTGCGCCCGAGCACGCCGGGGAACACGTTGGAATGCCAGTTGATCATATAGGCGTCGGAATACCGCCCCGCCGCGATCAGCCGGATGTACTCCGGCACCGGGGTGTGGGCCGGACAGGCCCATTGGCAATCCACCACCTTGTGGAAGTAATTCGGGTCGGTGACATCCGTCGGCGCCATTCCGGGGCGGCGCACGGGCGCGGGCGCAGATCGCCCATCGGCCTCAACACTCATCTGATTGCTATGAACTCCGTGCTCATGCCCACGGGATGACCGCTTGTCAGGTGCCCCTTCCGGCGGCGCACTTATAGACTCGTCCGCGTGGCATTTCCCCTCTTTTCTGAGTTTAGTCAGGGAGATAGCCGGCGCAACAGGCCTCGGCGCGCGGACCGGTCGGCGCCGCAAAGCACCCGATCCAAATCCTTGATTGCGCTTGGTAATCGGGTAGTGCCCCTGCCAGTATAAGGGCATGGACATTACATATTCTTCAGACCATCGGACGATCGAGGAGAGTGTCGGGCGCGTCGTCGCCCGTTTTTCCGACGCCTATTGGACGCAGATCGACCAGACGCCGCGCTTCCCGGACGAGTTTCACAAGGCGATGGCCGATGCCGGCTGGCTCGGCATCGCCATGCCGGTGGCGTTCGGCGGCGCCGGGCTCGGCGTCACCGAAGCCGCGATCCTGATGCACACGGTGGCGAAGGGGGGCGGCGGCTATGCGGCGGCGTCTTCGATCCATCTCAACATCTTCGGCCCGCACGCCATCGTCGTGCACGGCACGGACGAACAGAAGCGCCGCTTCCTGCCGCCGCTGATCGAGGGCGCGCAGAAGGCCTGTTTCGCGGTCACCGAGCCCAATGCCGGCCTCGACACCACCAGCATCGAAACCTTCGCGCGCCGCACCGACGGCGGCTACATCCTGAAAGGCCGCAAGATCTGGACGACCACGGCGCAGGAAGCCGACAAGATGCTCATCCTCGCGCGCACCGCGAAGAAGGAGGACGGCGCCAAGCCGACCGACGGCATGACGCTGTTCTACACCGATCTCGACCGGGGCAAGGTCGAAGTGCGCCGCATCCCCAAGATGGGCCGCGCCGGCGTGGATTCGAACACGGTGTTCATCGACGACCTCTTCGTGCCCGATGCGGACCGCATCGGCGAAGAGGGCAGGGGCTTCCGCTATCTGCTCGACAGCCTCAATCCGGAACGCATTCTCATCGCCGCCGAAGCCATCGGGCTCGGCCGCGATGCGCTCGGTCGTGCCGCGCGCTATGCCCGCGAGCGCGTCGTGTTCGGCCGCCCCATCGGCCAGAACCAGGGCATCCAGCATCCGCTCGCCGAATGCTGGACCTCTCTGGAGAGTGCCTGGTGGCTGACCTTGCGCGCCGCCGCGCTCTACGACGCGGGCCAGCCCTGCGGCGCCGAGGCCAATGCCGCGAAGTTCCTGGCCGCCCGCGCCGCCTTCGACACCTGCACCAAGGCGATGATGACTCATGGCGGCATGGGCTATGCGAAGGAATACCAGATCGAGCGCCTCCTGCGCGAAAGCATGATCCCGCGCCTGGCGCCGGTGAGCGAACAGCTGATCCTCTCCTTCATCGGCGAGAACGTGCTGGGCTTGCCGAAGTCGTATTGAGCCTTGCTCCTACCCTCCCGTTCAGGGGAGGGTGGCATGTGCTATATCTTCATTTGAAGCTCCGCCAAATCCTGCTCGATTTGCGCCGATACACCGATGACAACGCTGCCGAAAGCGCTCTTAAAATGTCCGGCTATACCCCTACCGAGCTCGACGACATCCAGGCGAAATGGGATTTGCGCTTCCCGCCCGATCTCGTCGTGCTCTATCGCGAGCGGCGCAGGGTCGTCGCGGACGAGAAATATGGATCGCTGGACTGGACCGACACGCCGGACGAAAAAATCCGCGACGCGCTGGGCTGGCCGCTCGAAGGCTTTCTGTTCGACATCCGCCAGGGGCTGTGGTGGCCCGAATGGGGCGACATGCCGGCCGGCCTCGACCTCCGCGCGGAAAAGCTGCGCGCGATTTTCGCCGAAGCACCGAAACTGATCCCGGTCTGCGGCCATCGCTATATTCCGGACACGCCGCATGAGAGCGGCAATCCGATCTTCTCCGTCTGGCAGATGGACGTCATCCACTATGGCGCCAATCTCGACCACTATGCGGGCCGTGAGAACCGCGTGACATTGAACGCCGATTCCGAGTGGCCGCCCCTGAAGCCTATCCCGTTCTGGTCGCGCGCGGTGGCGTTCAACAACGAGCGCTTCGCCGACGGTGGCGGTTTTGCGTTCTTGAACCGGGACGGCGTGCTGCCGGGCGGGACGTGATCGCCCGCTTGGCGATGCCGTAAGCCCCGGATGACTGCAATCAAATCGTCATGCACATTTTTGCGCCAAATCTTCACCAAATAAATCCGAGCCGGCTCTTGTCAAAATCCAAGGTTCCGTACAATCGTTAACCTCTCAAAAGCGAGCCCGTGAAACGGGCCATGACACGAAGTTTGTGGGGTGTGCCATGGATCGTCTCATTCGCGGCTATCGCGAATTCCGCAAGACGCGCTGGCCGGAGGAGCGTACCAATTACGCGCGCATGGCCAAGCGCGGCCAGCGGCCGGAATATCTCCTGATCGCCTGCTCCGATTCCCGCTCCGACCCCGCGACGGTGTTCAGCGCCAATCCGGGCGAGCTGTTCGTGGTGCGCAACGTCGCCGCCGTCGTGCCGCCCTATGGCGACGACACCGGCTTCTACGGCACCCGCGCCGCCATCGCCTATGCCGTGCTGGCGCTCAATGTCCGCAATGTCGTGGTGATGGGCCATGCCCAGTGCGGCGGCGTCGCCGCGGCCATGGACAGCAAGGTGGCCGAAAGCATTCCGTTCCTGCGCGAATGGGTCAGCCTGCTCAAGCCGGCGGTGGAGAGCAAGATCCCAAAGGGCCATCACGGCCACGGCCACGGCAATACCGACGCCGAGCGCGCCGCGGTGAAACTCTCGATCGAGCGGCTGCGCGGCTATCCCTTCATCGCCGAGCGCGAAAAGTCCGGCGCGGTCCATGTCGATGGCCTGCGCTTCGACATCGCCAACGGCATTCTCGAAGTGCTCGACCACGACACCGGGGAGTTCGAGCCGGTGGAGCGCCCCGGCCTGTTCTCGCGCTGGTTCGGATCGGGCCGCCGCGCCGCCCTGGCGGGCGATATCCGCGCCGCGGCGGAGTGATTTGTCCGCCGCCCGCGCTATAACCGGCGCATGGATCGACTCATCGCAGGCTATCGCGCCTTCAAGGCCCGGCGCTGGCCGGAAGAACGCGCCCAATACGCGCAGCTCGCGGCCAAGGGCCAGCGGCCCGACACGCTCGTGGTCGCCTGTTCGGACAGCCGCGCCGACCCCGCCACGATCTTCGATGCCGCGCCGGGCGAGCTTTTCGTGGTGCGCAACGTCGCGGGCATCGTGCCGCCCTTCGAGCCCGATGCCGGCTATCACGGCACCAGCGCCGCGCTCGCCTTCGCGGTCGTCCAGCTCGGCGTGAAGCAGGTCCTCGTGCTCGGCCATGCCCAGTGCGGCGGCATCGCCGCGGCGCTCGACGACAGCCTGGTCGCGGGCGTCCCCTTCCTCGGCCACTGGATCGCGCTGCTCGACCCGGTCCGCGGCCGCTCCGCCCATCTCGCCGATCCGGCCGAACGCCATGCCGCGATGGAGCGCGACTGCGTCGGCCTTTCGCTCGCCAATCTGATGACCTTTCCCTTCGTGGCGGAGCGGGTGAGGGACGGCCGGCTCGCGCTGCACGGGGCGCGCTTCGGCATCGCCGACGGGCGGCTCGAAATCCTCGACCGCGCCACGGGCGCCTTCGTCACGGTGGACTAGAATGGCTCATCCCGTCCTTCAAACCGACCGTCTCGTCCTGCGCCCGCCGGTGCGCGACGATTTCGCGGCCCATCTGGCGATGTGGTCCGATCCCGAAGTGTGCCGCTTCATCTCCGGCCGTCCGCTTGCGGAGGAGGATTCCTGGGCGCGGCTGATGCGGCTGGCCGGCCATTGGGCGCTGGCCGGCTACGGCTTCTGGTCGCTGTTCGAGAAGGCGAGCGGCCTGCGCGTCGGCGAGGCCGGCTTCCTCGACCTGCGCCGCGACATGGTCCCGCGCCTCGACGAGACGCCGGAGATCGGCTGGGGCCTGGTCCGCGCCGCCCAGGGCAAGGGCTATGCGGGCGAGGCCGTCGCCGCCGCCCTGGCCTGGGGCGAGGCGCGCTTCGGCAAGGTCCGCTTCTCCTGCATCATCGATCCGGACAATGGCCCGTCGCTGCGCGTCGCCGCCCGCGCCGGCTTCCGCGAAGCCCTGCGCACGACTTACAAGGACAAGCCGATCGTCGTACTTTACCGCGACCCATCCTGAGACCCGCCATGCCCGGCCTTTATTTCGAACAGTTCGCGCTCGGCCAGACCTTCGAGCACGCCATCCGCCGCACCGTGACGGAGGCCGACAACGTCCTCTTCACCGCGATGACGCACAATCCCGCGGCGCTGCATCTCGACGAGGAATACGCCAAGACCACCGAGTTCGGCGCCCGCATCGTCAACTCGCTGTTCACGCTGGGCCTGATGATCGGGATCTCGGTGCACGAGACCACGCTCGGCACGACGGTCGCCAATCTCGGCATGACCGACGTCGTCTTTCCCAAGCCCGTCTTCCACGGCGACACGCTGCATGTGACGAGCGAGGTTCTCGAACTGCGCGAGAGCAGGTCGCGCCCCACGCAAGGCATCGTCGTGTTCGAACACAAGGCGATCAACCAGCGCGGCGAAACCGTCGCGCGCTGC
>DASWOE010000098.1:0-8023 GCA_036398875.1 Rhizomicrobium sp. | reverse complement strand
GAGGAGATGATGGTGCAGCGGGCGCCGGCCTCGCGCGCCAGCCGGGCATAGGTCGCGATCAGGTCGTCGGCCTCGAAGCCGTCCATCTCGACGCAGGAGACGCCGAAGGCGCGGGTGGCGTCGCGCACCAGCGGGAATTGCGGAATGAGGTCGTCGGGCGGCGGCGGACGGTTGGCCTTGTACTGGTCGTAGATCGTGTTGCGGAAAGTGACCGCGCCGGCATCGAACACCACCGCCAGATGGGTCGGCGCATCGGTGCCCTTCATGTCCTCCAAGAGCTTCCACATCATGTTGCAGTAGCCGCTGACCGCGCCGACCGGCAGGCCGTCGGACTTGCGGGTGAGCGGCGGCAGCGCGTGATAGGCGCGGAACAGATAGCCCGAGCCATCGACCAGATAGAGGTGATCGCCCTTTTTCAGCGCGGTCGTCGATATTGGCGCCGGCTTGCTCAATGCCGGTGCGCCCCCGGCCTGAGCACGAATTTGCGGTCGCAATAGGGGCATTCGACGAAGTCTTCGTCGCCCATTTCGAGATAAACGCGCGGATGGCCGAGCGCGCCGCCCGAGCCGTCGCATTTCACGCGGGTGTCATCGACTTCGATCACTTCGGGAGCTTCGATGGTCATTTTGCGGCTTCTTGGGCTTGGAGCGGGCGGATATTAGCCCCCCGATCCGCTACCGCAAGCGCCTTTGCCGGTGCCGCCCACACGGGCTAAGTTGCGGCATGGTCACGCTGAATCGCATCTATACGAAGACCGGCGACATGGGCGACACCGCGCTGGGCGACGGCACGCGGCGGCCCAAGCACGATCTGCGCGTCGCCGCCTATGGCACGGTGGACGAGGCGAATTCCGCGATCGGCATCGCGCGGCTGCACGCACAGGGCGATCTCGACGCGATGCTGGGGCGCATCCAGAACGATCTGTTCGATCTCGGCGCCGACCTGGCGACCCCGCAGGACGGACGGCGCGGCGACGGGCGCCTGCGCATCATCGACGCCCAGGTCGAGCGGCTGGAGCGCGAGATCGATGCGATGAACGCGGGGCTGACGCCGCTCAACTCCTTCGTGCTGCCGGGCGGCACGGCAGCGGCGGCGCACCTGCACCTGGCCCGCGCCATCGTGCGGCGCGCCGAGCGGGCGATCGTCGAGCTGGCGCGGACCGAGACGCTGAGCGGCGCGGCGATCCGCTATATCAACCGGCTGTCGGATCATCTCTTCGTCGCGGCGCGGCACGCCAATGACGGCGGCGCGCAGGACGTGCTGTGGGTTCCGGGGGCGAACCGCTAGAGCGGTTACCCGACGTCGGCGGTGCGGCGGCCGAACGCGAAGGCGAGGATGATGCCGGGGATGCCCAGCACCGCCCAGCTCCACCAGCCGAGCAGCAGCTTGACGCCGTGATCGAGGAAGCCGGGAAGATGCGCGGCCGACCACGCATTGAAGGCGGCCATGCCCGATTTGTCGAACAGCGCGATGATCTGTTCGAGCGAGCGCACCATGATCTTGCCGCCGTTTTCGAGCGAGGTCACGATGTCGGCGCCCAGCAACATGATGGCAGACACGACGAGAATAAGACTGATCAACCGCAAGACAACGAACATGGCCACGCCCCAGCACCCCACCCGACATCACGCTAACGAGCGTGTAACATCGGCACAAGGATGCTTGACGCCGGTTAACCATCATTCCTTGGAGATGGTTTCCGCTTGTCGCTTCTGTGTCGCGGTGGCTGCGCAATTCGGCGTCAGCGCCGCCCGCAACTTAGGCAGACGCGCAAAAAATCGGCGGACTATCCCCGGCTCTTCGCGGGCTTTTTTCCGACGCCGACAAGGTCTTCGATCCAGGCGCGCGTGCGGACCGCGACTTTCTCCCAGCCGGGCTCGCCCACCAGCCAATGGCTGTAGCCCTCAAGCTCTTCATAGATCGCGCGGCCGCGATAGCGCTCGGCAATGTGCTTGACGGTCGATGGCGGGTTGATGCGGTCCTGGCTTCCGACCAGGCACAGGATCGGGCAGGTCACATCGGGGGCGTGCACCAGCGCGGCGCGCCTGAGATCGAACGCCCAGTGCATGATCTCGAAGGTCGCCAGGCCCGATTCCGGCACGAAGCGCGAAAACACCTTGTGGCGCTCGGCCGGCGGCAGGCGATCGAGCGAATGCGCCGCCGCGATCGCGTAATCGGGCGTGAGAATCTGATTCCAGAAATGGCCGCCGAGCAGCATGGTCCCGGCCGAGGCGACCTCGAAGAAGGTCGAGGGCAGGACGCCCCAGGGCGAACAGGGCGCCAGGAGCACCAGCGCGCGCGCCAATCCCTTGGCCGCCAGCATCTGCGCCAGCAGCCCGCCCATCGAATGGCCGATCAGGATCGGCGGCGCCTCGAGCGTGGCGACGAACTTGGCGAGATCGGCCGCGTAATCGGTCAGGCTGGTGGCGGCGAGCGCGCGCGGCGGCCTGGCATGGCCGTCGTGATGGCGCAGCAGCGGCGCATGCACCCGCCAGCCCGCGGTTTCGAAGGGCTTGCGGAACTGCTCGAACGCCCAGGGAGCGCAAAAGGCGCCATGGATCATCACCAGCGCGGGGCGCTTTGCCGTCACGCGACGGGGCCGGCGACATCGCGGAAGGCGGCGATCACCTTGGCATAGGTGTCGCGCTTGAACGGAACGACGAGGCGCGGCAGCGCTTCGAGCGCCAGCCATTTCCAGGCGGCGAATTCGGGTTCGTGGGTCTTGATGTCGATGTCCCCGTCCTCGCCCAGGAAGCGCAAGGCGAACCATTTCTGCCGCTGGCCGCGATAGCGCCCGTGCAGCGCCACGCCCAGAAGATGCGGCGGCAGATCGTAGGTCAGCCATTCGTCCATCTCGGCGAGAATCTCGGCCTTGTCGGTGCCGGCTTCCTCGCGCAATTCGCGCAGCGCCGCAGCGACCGCCGTCTCGCCGTCGTCGATGCCGCCTTGGGGCATCTGCCAGCCTTCGACCGTCTGGTCGATGCGGCGCCCGACGAACACCAGCCCGTCGCGGTTGATCAGCATGATGCCGACGCAGGGCCGATAGGGAAGATCGTCGTGTTTGAGATATCCGCCGCCGCGCGCCATGAGCACCGAAATTATTTCTTGGGAAGAACTATGGCGGAAGCGGGCACCAGAACAAAGCCCCGGCCCGGCAGCCCCTGCGCCCATTGCGCCACGCGTTCCACCGTCACCGGAAAGAGAAAGCCCGCGCCCGACGCTCTGCCCTGGGCGCGGGCGGTGTTTTCGAGCTCGGAAAGCTGGCGATCGACCTCCATCGCGGTCTGGATGCGGTCGATGGTCAGCGTGGCCTGCGCGAAGGAGGCGCCGGCCCGCGCCGCCACGTCGGGCACGGCGGAATGGCTTGCCGCGCCGTTGTCGAAGAACAAAAGGCCGCGGCGCGCGAGATAGGTCAGCATCGGTTCGAGCGAATCGGAATCGGAGAGGAAGCGGCCGCCCAGCAGATTGGTCACGCCGGTATAGCCGGTGAAGCGCGTCAGCGACCACACCAGGCGCTCGGTATTGGCGTCCTCGCCGATGCCCGACCGCAGCGTGTGCGGGCCCGGATCGCTGTCGGGAAAGTCGAACGGCTCCATCGGAACTTCGAGCAGGACTTCGTGGCCCTCGCGCCGCGCCTCGGCGACCCAGCGCTGCACGTCGCTGGCATAGGGCGCGAAGGCCAGAGTCACCTGCGGCGGCAGGCCGGCCAGCGCGGCGGCCGTCATCTTGGCGCTGATGCCGAGCCCGCTGATCACCACCGCGATACGGGGCTTGCCGTCGTCCAGCAACGGCGCCGCATAGGCCCGCATCGGCGGAGTGCCGTCGGCGGCGATCTTCGGCAAGGGGCCGCTGTTCGTCGCCTCGATCAGGGCGGGGTCGGCCACCAGGGCGCGGCCGGCATAGACCGACTGGGTGACGGTCGATGGCACCAAAGCGGGCGGCAGGGCCGGCTCGTCCGACGGCGACGCCGCCGCTGCCGCGGAGCCCGATGGCTGCGGTTTGGCCGGCACGGCATATCGCGGCTTTTCGAGAAGGACGAGGCGGATCACCGGCTCGCCGGCGCGCGGGTCGCCGAACAGCACGACGCAGATGCCCAAAAACATGATGGCCGCCACGAGCGCGAAAAAACCGAAGGCAAGAAGGCGCGGCCCGCGCCGCGGCGGCACCTCGCCAACGAGCTCATCGCCAGAAATGCCACCCGCAGCCATGAGCGGACTTAATGCAAGATAGGGTTACGGAGCAGTTAACGCGTCAGGCATGGTCGGGCGCGCCCGGCCCGACCGCAAGGGTCTTGTGCAGCAGCGCCAGCGCCATGGCGAGCTGGAAATCGTCATAGCTGCGGCCGGCCGCCGGTTCGATCGGCTTGCCGAGGGGCCGCGCCGGCGGGCCTTGCGCCAGCAGGTGATGCGGCAGCTCTTCCTCGCGCTCGTAATCCGGCGCGTTCGGGCCGCCCGACACCACGATGTCGGGCACGATGCCGGTGACCTGGATGGAGCGGCCGGCCGGCGTGTAATAGCGCGCCGTCGTCATGTGCAGCGCCCCGCCGGCGCCGTTGTCGAGCGGAATGATCGACTGCACCGAACCCTTGCCGAAGGAGAGCGTACCCATGACCGTGGCGCGGTGGTGATCCTGCAGCGCGCCGGCGACGATCTCCGACGCCGAGGCGGTGCCGCCATTGATCAGAAGCACGACGGGCTTGCCCCCCGCGATGTCGCCGTAATGCGCGTCGTAGCGCTCCACATCGTCCTTGCCGCGGCCGCGGACCGAGACGATCTCGCCGGCATCGAGGAAATCGTCCGACACGTCGATGGCGGCCTGCAGCACGCCGCCGCCATTGTCGCGGATGTCGATGACGAAGCCTTTCAGCGACGGCCCGATCTGGCGCTTCAGGGCGGCGACGGCGAGACGAAGATCCGGATCGGTGCGATCGCTGAACGCCACGATCTTGATGTAGCCGACATCGCCTTCGCGGTGCCAGGTGAGCCGTTCCACTTCGATCGCCTCGCGCGTCAGCTTGAGGTCGAACGGCTTGGCCGCGGCACGCGCGACGGTGAGCGCCACCGCGGTGCCGATCGTGCCGCGCAGGCGCGCGGAGACGTCGTCGAGGCTGTGGCCCTTCATGGCGACGCCGTCGATGGCGACGAGAATATCGTCCGTCTTCACGCCGGCGCGGCCGGCCGGCGTACCCGGAATCGGCTGCACGACGCTGGCGACGCCGTCCTTGACCATCACGACAAGCCCGACGCCGCCATAGGCGCCGGCCGCCTTGGTCTGCATCGCCTCATAGGTCCTGGGGTCGAAATAGCTGGAATGGGCGTCGAGATCGGACAGCATGCCGCCGATGGCGCCTTCGACCAGCTTGCGATCCTCGGGCTTGACGAGGTAGCCGTCGCGCACGCGCTTGAACGCCTCGCCGAAGCGCGCCAACTGCTGGGTCGATGGGCTTCCCGGCAGCGCGCCATAGGCGAAGTGCGAGGCCGCGAAGGCGATGCCGAACCCGGCCGCCACACCCAATGCCAACAGCCAAATCCGGTTCATCGCCCAGCCCGGTTCCGCGATCAGTTCGCCGCCGGCGGCGACGCGGCGGCGACCTTGCCGTGCAGCAATTGCAGCGCATAGACGAGCTGGAAGTCGTAGGGCTTGCCGTCCGCGCCGTTCTTCGGCGCATTGGCCGGCGGACGCACGATCGTCTGGGTCTTCTTCGCCACCGGCTCGCCGGCGAGATGGCCTGGCAGATCCGCTTCGCTGGGCCGGGCGATCTTGGGCACGTCGTCCTCATCGCCCTCGGCGACCGGCACGTCGGGGATGATGCCCTGCGCCTGGATGGAGTGCCCGGACGGGGTGTAGTAGCGCGCCGTCGTCAGACGCAGCGCGCCGCCGCCCTCGCTGAGCGGCAGGATGGTCTGCACCGAACCCTTGCCGAAGGAGGTCATGCCCAGGATCGTCGCGCGATGGTGGTCCTGCAGCGCGCCGGCCACGATCTCGGACGCCGAGGCGGTGCCGGCATTGATCAGCACGATCACCGGCTTGCCGTCGGTGATGTCGCCGGGACTGGCGTCGTAGCGCTGGGTGTCGTCGGGATGGCGGCCGCGCGTCGAGACCACCTCGCCGGAGGTGAGCATGTCGTCGGACACCCGCACCGCCTGGTCGAGCAGGCCGCCCGGATTGTTGCGCAAATCGAGGATATAGCCCTTGAGGCCGGGGCCGATCTGGCGCTTGAGGTCGCGCACCGCGGTTTCCAGGCCGCCGGAGGTGTTCTCGTTGAAGCCGGGCATGCGGATATAGCCGACATCGCCTTCGCGGTGCCAGCGCACCTCGTCGACCGCGACGACGGCGCGCGTCAGCGTCACGTCGAACGGCTTCTTGGGCGCGCTCTTCTCGCCGGTGCGCAGGATGGTGAGCGTGATCTTGGTGCCCGCCGCGCCGCGCATCCTGTCGATCGCGTCGTTGAGGTTGAGGCCCTGCACCGACTGGCCGTTGATCGCGGCGATGTAATCGCCGGCCTTCAGGCCCGCCTTGGCGCCGGGGGTGTTGTCGATCGGCGAGATGATCTTGACGAGGCCGTTCTCCATCGTGACCTCGATGCCGATGCCGCCGAACTCGCCCTTGGTCTGGATCTGCATGTCGGCGAACGCCTTGGCGTCCATGTAGCTCGAATGCGGATCGAGATTGGAGACCATGCCTTCGATCGCCGCGTCGATCAGCACGCTGTCCTCGACGGGACGGACATAGTTGGCGCGCACGCGCTCGAACGCGTCGGTGAACAGGTCGAGCTGGCGATAGGTGGACAGATCGTTGGCGCCGTGCGCCGCCGGCAGGATGCCGAGCGCCACGACGAAGCCGGCCGCCGCGCCGATGCCGAGGAATGCGATGTTCTTCATGTTCTCTTTGCCTTCCGTAGCTCGGGACTCAACAGGGGCGCGGGGCTGATCGCCCGCCCATTCTGACGCAGTTCGAAGTAGAGTTCGCCATTCTGGCCCATTTGCGGCACGTTCCTGCCTGCCGGCATCACGCCGACCGGCTCCCCGGCCAGCACTTCATCGCCCGGCTTGACCGTGATCCGATCCAGTCCCGCAAGCACCAGATCGTAGCCAACCGTGACTTCCAGGATCAAGACTTGCCCGGTCTTATGGTAAGGGCCGGCAAAAAGCACCTCGCAATCGGCCGGTGCGACCACCTGGGCGCCCGGCGCCGTGGCAAAGCTGACCCCGGGACCCTTGCCCGATCCGCTTGCCGGCAGGAGCGTTCCGACCACCGGCTGGAGCAAGGCGCTGCGCGCCGCGGCGGCGCCCGCATTCTGGGCGGTCACGACCACGACGGTCTGCTCCGCCGGCTCGCGGCGCAAGGCCGCCACCTTGGCGAGCAGGGCCTGCAGATCGGCCGCCTGGGCGGCAAAACCCGCGAGTCTGGACTTGAGCGCGCCATAGGCGAGGTCGGCGCCGGCAGCCTCGCGGCTCTTGATCGCGAGGAGTTGATCGAGTTCCGCCCGCGCCACCCGCAGCAGGACGGTGTTGTGGACCCCATCGGCGCGGCGGGCGACGAGCTCGGCGCGGGTGCGCTGCAGCGTCTCGATGCGGCGGGCGAGCGCCGCAGCCTTGCCGTAGATGTCGGGCAGCGAGGCGCCCACCAGCATGGCGCCCCGCGCCGCGGCGAGCGCATCGTCGGGCCTGAGCGCTAGGGCCGGCGGGGTATCGTGCTGCAGCCGCTCGATCACCGCCAGCAGGCGCGATACCTGGGAACGGTCGCGTCCGAAACCGACCGAGAGCTTGCGGTCGAGGGCCGCGAGCCGCGCGATCTCGGCATCCAGCACGATCTTCTGGCGCTCGAAATTCTGCACCCGCGCCGCGGTGGCGACGAGCTTTTCCTGCAGCGCCTTGGCCTCGGCGCGAAGCGCATCGCGCCGCGCCTTGGCCGAATCCATCACCGGCCTGCCCTTGGCGATGTCGCCCTTGAGCCGGCGGTACTGCTCCGCCGTCGGCGGCAGCTTGCCGGCATCGCGGGCCGGCATGGCATGCGACAGATC
>DASWOE010000097.1:0-3963 GCA_036398875.1 Rhizomicrobium sp. | reverse complement strand
ATTTCTGGCCACATCACTGGGTGACGAGATCGACGAGGCCGTCTGGCAAAGGCTGGCCGGCGCGATGTACTATGTCGAAGGCGACGCCACCGATCCGCAATCTTACGCCAAAATCCGCGAGGCGCTCGAAACCGTCGCGGGGCGCCATGGCACCCTCGGCAATGCCATCTTCTATCTCGCTGTGGCCGACCGTTTCTTCGCGCCGATCGTCGATCATCTGGGCGAGGCGGGCCTCACCGCGGAGGGCGCCGGCGAGGCACCCTTCTGGCGCCGGGTGGTGATCGAGAAGCCGTTCGGCAACTCCTATGCTTCGGCGCGGGCGCTCGATGCGCGCATCCTCAAGAGTCTGCGCGAGGGCCAGATCTTCCGCATCGACCATTTCCTCGGCAAGGATCCGGTGCAGTCGATCATGGCGTTCCGCTTCGCCAACGGCCTGTTCGAGCCGATCTGGAACCGGGACCGCATCGACCACGTCCAGATCACCGTCGCGGAGACGGTCGGCGTCGGCACGCGCGGCGACTTCTACGAAGCCACCGGCGCCTTGCGCGACATGGTGCCGAACCATGTCTTCGCGCTGGTTACGATGGTGGCGATGGAGCCGCCGGTCGGCTTCGACGAGGCTTCGGTCCGGTCCAAGAAGGCCGATGTCTTCAAGGCGATGCGCCCCGTTTCGCCCCGCGACGTGGTGCGCGGCCAGTACGTCGCCGGCGAGGTGCAGGCCAAGCGCGTCAAGGCCTATCGCGACGAAGACGACGTGTCGCGAAACTCCAAGGTCGAGACCTTCGTCGCCATGCGGCTGGAGATCGACAACTGGCGCTGGGCCGGCGTGCCGTTCTATGTCCGCACCGGCAAGCATCTGTGCGAGCGCAACACCGAGATCGCGATCTGTTTCAAGCAGGCGCCGTCCGCCGCCTTCGAGGACACGCCCGTCGATACGCTGCTTCCCAATTGGCTGGTGCTGCGCATCCAGCCCAATGAGGGCATCTCGCTGCAATTCCAGGTGAAGAAGCGCGGACCGGCGGTCGATCTCGCCTCCGTGAAGATGAATTTCAGCTATGACGACTGGTTTCCGAAGGAGCAGAATGTCGGCTACGAGACGCTGATCTACGACGTGATGATCGGCGATCCGACCCTGTTCATGCGCGCCGATATGGTCGAACAGGCCTGGCGCGTGGTGCAGCCGGTGCTCGACGACTGGGCCGGCAGCCCAGATGCGCCGGCGTTCTACGAATCGGGCACCGACGGCCCGAAGGAGGCCGCCGAACTCATCGCGCGGGACGGCAGCCGGGCCTGGCGGCCGGTGCGCTCCGGCGCCTTCAAGGCCTCGTGAGCGCCGTGGCGCAATTCCGCGTCTTCGCCGATCCCGACGCGCTGGCGCGGGCCGCGGCCGATTGGCTTCTGACGGCCGCCCAGTCGTCGGAGGGCGACTTCGCGCTGTGTCTGGCGGGCGGCGAGACGCCGCGCCGGCTCTATGACTGCCTCGGCACGCCGCCCTATCTGGGTGCGTTCCCGTGGCCCCGCACGCATCTGTTCTGGGGCGACGAGCGTTTCGTTCCGCCCGACGATGCCTTGAGCAATTTGCGCATGGTGCGCGAAAGCCTTCTGGCGCGCGCGCCGATACCGCCGGGCAACGTCCATCCGATTCCCACCGCCGGATTGTCGCCGCCGGACGCCGCCGCAGCCTATGAGCGCACGCTGCGGGATTTCCGCCCCGCCGGTTCGCCGCTGTTCGACGCGACGCTGCTGGGCCTTGGCACCGACGGCCATACGGCCTCGCTGTTTCCCCATTCGCCCGCGCTCGCCGAACGGGAGCGCTGGGTCCTGCCGGTCGTCGGCGCCAAGCCGGAACCGCGCATCACGCTGACCTATCCGGCGCTGGAATCGAGCCGCCTGGTCGGCTTCCTCGTGACCGGCGCGGACAAGGCGCCCGTGCTGAAGCGCATCCGGGACGGCGTCTCCGACGATCCGGCGGCGCGGCTATGTGCCCCCGGCGGCGCCGTCTGGTTCGCCGACCGGGCCGCCATGCCCTGACGCCGCGGTTTTCTTTTCGCCCGATCGGTGGCAATAGACCTTGGCCGGAGGCTCCCATGCGGTTGGAAAACAAGCGGCGCCTGTATGTGCGCGTCAGCTGGAACGAGATTCATCGCCAGATGCGCGAGCTCGCCAAATGGGTGCACGATCTGCGCCTGGACGGCCGCAGGCTGGACATCGTGATCGGCGTGTCGCGCGGCGGGTTGCCCTTCGCCGCGGTCATGGCGCGCGAGCTCAACATCCGCGAGAACATCGAGACCATCGGCCTGTCGTCCTACAAGGGCGAGCGCCGGGGCGAGGCGCGCCTGCACAAGCAGGTTCACCCCGACGTGATGGCGAAGGTGGTGAATGGCGGCGAGAACGTGCTGATCCTCGACGACCTCGTCGATACCGGCAACACCTATCGCGAGCTGCGCAAGATGCTGCCCAACGCGCTCTATGTCGCGATCTATTCCAAGCCGCAGGGCGAGGACACGGTCGATATCCGCCTGCTGCAGGCGCCGCAGAACTCGTGGGTGGTATTTCCGTGGGACGCCAGGGACGGCGATCCCGAAGCCGTCGATCCGATCAGCGGCGCCGAGACGGAGTAGAGGCTGCCGACATGGAAGGCCCGCGGCGTCGCAGAATTCCCGGTGGCGTTTGCCTGCGACGCGAAAGGCGGCCGAGTTCGGCAATTGCGTCCCGACCGTGGCTCAAGACCCATCGTGTGCGGTAAACTTCATTCATGACCAATGTCCAGCCTTTGATGCCGCGAGAGCCGCCGCAACCCGCGAACCCGGCGCCCGCCCGCAATCCTGGCATGGCGTTCGACGCCGACCTCATCGACTCCGTGCGCGTCAATCGCAGCGCGGCCGAGCGGCGGGTTGCGGCGCTGCCGGGCCGGCGCTCGGTCAAGAAGGAGTGGCAGGCCGCCTGGCTGCTGAAGGCCGTCACCTGCATCGATCTCACCACGCTTTCGGGTGACGACACGCCCGGCCGCGTGCGCCGGCTCTGCGCCAAGGCGCGCCGGCCCGTGCGCCAGGACCTGCTCGATGCCATGGGCATGGGCGACGCCGCGATCGCGACCGGCGCGGTCTGCGTCTACCACGCCATGGTGGCGACCGCGGTCGAAGCGCTGGCGGGCACCGCCATTCCCGTCGCCGCGGTATCGGCCGGCTTTCCCGCCGGCCTGTCGCCGCTCGCCACCCGCATCAAGGAGATCGGGCTGTCGGTCGCGGCCGGCGCGCGCGAGATCGACATCGTGATCGACCGCGGCCTGGTGCTTGCCGGCGATCATCGCGCCGTCCATGACCAGATGACGCTGTTCCGCGAGGCCTGCGGCCCCGCGCGTGTCAAGGCGATCGTCGGCGCCGGCGATCTGGGCACGCTGGACAATGTCGCGCGCGCCGCCTTCGCCTGCATGATGGCGGGCGCCGATTTCGTCAAGACCTCGACGGGCAAGGAACCGGTGAACGCCACCTTGCCGTTCGCGCTGGTCATGGCGCGCGCGATCCGCGCCTATCGCGAGATGACCGGCCATCGCGTCGGCTTCAAGCCGGCCGGCGGCATCTCCACCGCGAAGGACGTGCTCAACTACCAGATCCTCATGAAGGAGGAGCTCGGCGTGGACTGGCTGCAGCCCGATCTTTTCCGCGTCGGCGCCTCCAGCCTGCTCACCGACATCGAGCGCCAGCTCGAACATTACGTGACCGGCCGCTATTCCGCGGCGCATCGCCATCCGATGGGCTGAAGCCGATGAACGTCCGCGAGGCCTTCGAAGCGATGGACTATGGTGCGGCGCCGGAAGGCAGCGGACCGGCCGAGGCTTGGCTTGCGCGGCACGGCGCCAGCTTCGGGCACTTCATCGGCGGCGCGTGGGTTGCTGGCACGGCGCATTTCGACAGCCTCAATCCGGCCACCGGCGGCAAGCTCGCTTCCATCGCCAAAGGTTCG
>DASWOE010000096.1:0-2850 GCA_036398875.1 Rhizomicrobium sp. | reverse complement strand
GCGGCCCTCCTTCGGCGCGCTGCCGCCGCGACTGGTGCCGTCGGTCGCGCAGGCGATGGGCGAGCAGGCTTTCACCCGCACGATCGCGCAGCTGGGCATCGCGGGCTGGGAGGGCGTTGCCGATCACACCGGCGCAGCGATCACCGAGCCGACGCCGGAGTACATCGACGCCTATCTCGGCAACTGGAAGGTGTTCGACGCGATCGACAAGCTCTACGTCAATCCCGCGCTGGTGTCGGCCGACGAAAAAAACGCATCCGCGCCCTCGCGGAGTGGCACTTCGGGGGCGAAAACTCGGGCCAAGCGTACTGCCGGCACTGCCCCGAAGAATGCGCGGAGTGTCCCTACCGCCTGAACGAGCCGCAGACCGCCGACGGCGTCGCGGCCTGGGAAGTGTTCCAGCATTGCGCCGGCCAGCTGCGCGCCGGATTCGACGTCGTTGTCCTGCCGGATGGCGGGATGAAGGTTTTTCGCGTCGCCAGCGGCATGGACTTCGGCGCCATGCTCGCACTCGCCGACAGCATGGGCGCGAAGAATAGCCTGTTTGTCGATCTCCTGCCTGAAATCGAAGCCATCGCCGTTCGCGGTTTCAACAGCGCGAATGACTAGGAAAGCGAAACCGTGACTCACCGACCTCAGATAGCGAAGCGATAGGTCATGACATTACGACAGATTGCGATCCGCATCGGCCTCGACGGCAAGGCGGAGATCACAAATGACTTGAAGCAGGTCGGCGACACCGGCGATGCGGCGTTCCAGCAGATCGGAACGGCCGCCAACGACGCGACCGGCAAGATCGACCGCCAGCACCAGGCGCTTCGGAACCTGCGCGACGCGCAGGCGCGCGTCCAGGCCGAGAACGCCAGCGGCCAGGGCTCGGCCAAGGATGCGGCGTCGGCGTTCTTCCCGCATGAGATGGAGCGCCAGGCGCAGATCGCGCAGCTCAAGGCGCAGCAGATCGGGCAGAACTTCCAGACCTCGCTGAACGAAGCGTTCGGCATCGGCGTCGCCGGCAAGTCGGCGAGCGATTCCGCGTCCATGTTCGAAAGCGTCGCCAACGCCCAGCGCGATCTCGAAGCGCGCGCAGCGGCCCTGCGCGCGCAACTCGACCCGCTGGGCGCCGCGCAACTCAAGCTCAATACGGCTGTCGCGGGCTACGATACGCTGCTTGGCGCAGGCAAGATCACCCAGGACGAGCGCACCGCCGCGGTGGCGCTCGCGCGCAAGGAGTTCGACGCCACCAAGGCGTCGCTTGAGGCCATGGCGGTGGGCGAGGGCGTCAGCGCGACCAAGGCGCGCGAGCTGCTGGAGGGCTTCAAGCACCTGGCCGAGGGCGCGGCCAATGGCGGCATCTCTGTCCGCCAGCTCGCCATGGGCTTCGGCGATCTGGCCCGCGCCGGCGAGGGCGGCGGCATCACGGCGTTGCTGGCCAATCCCTATGTCCTGGCGGGCGCGGCGATTGTCGCAACCCTCGCCGTCGTCGCCGCCGCGTACAGTCGCGCCGAGGCCGCACAGCAGGAACTCTCGCTTGCTACGGAGTTTCTCGGCCGCGCCACGGGCGCGACGACGGACGAGCTGCAGGCGATGGCGGTCGCTTCGGCCAATGCCGACAATATCTCGGTGGCGGCGGCGCGTGACATCGAGGTCGCCTTCGCCAAGACCGGCATGGTCGGCGGCCAGAGCCTCGCCGGGCTGACCGCCCTCACCGTCAAGTTCGCGCACGCGACCGACGAAAGCATGGACGACGCCAAGGGCGCGCTGGTCAAGGCGTTCGCCGACCCGGCGCACGCCGGGGAGCAGCTGCTCGCCAGCCTTGACGCGCTCGACGACAAGACGCGCGCTTACATGACGACGGCGGTGCAGAGCAACGATATCGCCGGCGCGCAGCGTGTGCTGCTCGAAAAGCTGCGCGATGCCGTGAAGGACGGCAGCGATCAGTGGACCTGGTACGGCAACGCGATGGAATGGGTTGTCCGCAAGGGCTTCGGTGTCTTCGAATGGCTGAGCCACCTGGGTTCGGTGGACCTGCTCACCAATCGCGCCTCCCTCCTGGCGCAGATCGCCAGCGTTCAGGATTCGATCAAGAACGGCACCACGATCGGCGGCGGTCGCGTCAATCCGCAGAGCTACCTGAATATCCTTCAGGGACAACTCGCGGACGTGAACGCCCAGATCGCCGCAGCCGGCGCTAAGGCGACGGCAAACGCCTCCGACGCGCGCGCCACCCAGATCTCGACGGTGGCCGGTCCCTTGATCGCCGCGGCGACACCTGGCTACCAGGACCACGAGTCCCTCCAGGCAAAGCTCGCGTCGGTGAACTCGGCCGGGCGCGTCAACGCGCAGGGCCAATTCGTCGCCGATCCGGCGGTGCTCGCGAAGCTATCGATGACCGCGCAACAGGCGGCCGACGCGCAGAATGCCTATAATCGCGCGGTCACCACATATATCGACCCAGCGGCGAAGGCACAGAAGCTCAACGAGTTGGATATCGCGGCCCTCAACGCGAAGACGCCGGCGCAGCGGGCATCGATCGCCGAGCAGCGCACCGCCCTTGAGCTGGCTGGCCAGGCCGTCACCACGGGCGAAGCCCAGCGGCGGATCGATGCGGCCGGCGCGCTGGCGCGCGCCCAGGCGGCGCATGCGATCAATGACGAATCCGCGGCGTATCTGAAGCTCGCCGAAGCCTATCTGAAGGGCACCGCGGCAGGCGTCGCGCTCGAGGACGGCGGCAAAAAACTGGGCGAGACGGTCGGCCGCGCGGCGTTCGAAGGCGCCAAGCAGGTCGCCACGCTCGAAGCCAATGTCGATGTCCAGAAGCGGCTCAACGACGCGGTGGCGTCGGGCTCCATG
>DASWOE010000095.1:0-2621 GCA_036398875.1 Rhizomicrobium sp. | reverse complement strand
TTCCTGCATCCGGAGCAGGTTCCGCTCTGGGACCTTGCGGCGGCGGGCGGCCTCGCGGATTGGGAGGAGATCTTCGCCTCCTACGAGTCGTCCTGCGATTGGCCGAGCTGCCATTTCTACAAGGAGCTCGCCGCCTTCTATCCGCAGGCGAAAATCGTTCTGTCGGTGCGCGATCCCAAGTCCTGGTACAGAAGCGTCGAAGGCACGATCCTGCATCACCTGAAGGCGGCCGCCGCCGGCAGGCCCGGCGGCCCGCCCGGCAAGTTCGCCGGCACGATCATCTCGGAGAAGACGTTTCGCAACGACTTCAGCGAAGCGAACATGATCGGCGTCTATGAGGGTCACAACGAAGAGGTGAAGCGCGCCATCCCGCGCGACCGCCTGCTGGTGTTCGACGCGAAGACCGGTTGGGAGCCGTTGTGCGGCTTCCTCGGCGTGCCGGTGCCGGACGCACCCTTCCCCAGGAACAACACGACCGAGGAATTCCAGGCCCGCGAGGCCACGAAGGCTGCCGGCGCCGCGTCCTGATCTCAGAAATTCATGCTCAGCCGCACATAGGCGCCGTCGGGCGTGGCCGAGACGTTCGAATAGACCTGATAGCGGCGGTGATACCGGCTCGTGAAGATCTGGCCGAAGCCCCAGGCGATGCCGGCGCTGGCGGCGACATCGTACCAATGATGCTTCTTGGCATCGACGCGCGAATAGCCGACGAAGGCCGCGGCCGCATAGGCCGGCACGCCCCATTCCCACCCGTAGCGGTCCCATAGGAAGGCCGCCGGCGCGAAGGCCAGCGCGGCGGTGTCCGACGGCATGGACTGGAAATCGGAATGGTCCGGCCGCTGCTCGTGGATCACATGTTTGAGGCCATAGGCGAGGCCGACCGTGGCGACCGTATCGAGGCCGAGCTGGCCGACGCCGGTCCAGTCCTGGTCGTGCCCATAGGCGATGCCGGCGGCGAGCACCGGCATGGCGATGGCGACGTCGGTTCCGATGCCTTCGAGGCTCGACGCCGCGGCAGGCCCGGCGGCCAGGCCGGCCGCCATGGCGAATGCGAGTGTCAGCGCGATCCGGCGCATCGTCATCCCGGCAAAGTTTACAGGGGCACTAGAGGCAGCGGACGGCGATGCGTCAAGCCATGGTCGCGTCGCGCCCGCGAATCCGTGCATGATGCGGACGGACGATCCGCGGGGGCCGCAGGGATGGCATTGGAGGCACTGAAAGGCTGGACGTCGGCGCAGAAGCACGTCGTGGTCGCGAGCTTCCTGGGCTGGACGCTCGACGCCTTCGACTTCTTCCTCATGGTCTTCGTCATCAAGGACGTGGCCCGCGATTTCGGCGCGGGCAAGGCGGACATCGCCTGGGCGACCACGCTGACGCTGGCGTTGCGGCCGCTCGGCGCCTTCCTGTTCGGCCGGCTCGCCGACCGCTTCGGCCGCCGCCCGGTGCTGATGGCCGATGTCGCGCTCTATTCGGTGCTGGGCTTCGCCACCGCCTTCTCGCCCAATCTGATCGTCTTCCTCATCATCCGCGCGCTGTTCGGCATCGCGATGGGCGGCGAATGGGGCACCGGCGCGTCGCTCACCATGGAGACCATCCCGCCCAAGGCGCGCGGCCTCGTTTCGGGCCTGCTGCAATCGGGCTATCCGACCGGCTATCTCTTCGCCGCGCTGGTCTATCGCAATTTCTACGATTCCTTCGGCGTCTGGACGGGCTTCGCCGCGTGGCGCGTGATGTTCATGATCGGCATCATCCCCGCGCTTCTGATCCTCTATATCCGCCGCCATGTGCCCGAATCGCCCGGCTGGTCGTCCGACCATGCGCGCACCGGCACGGTGCTCTCGATGCTGAAGCGCCACTGGCGGCTCGCGCTCTATGCCATCGTGCTGATGACGGCGTTCAACTTCTTCAGCCACGGCACCCAGGACATCTATCCGACCTTCCTGCAGGTGCAGCACAAATTCGACGTCCACATGACCGGCAACATCGCCATTCTCTACAACATCGGCGCCATCCTGGGCGGCTGGACCTTCGGCATCTGGAGCCAGTCCTTCGGCCGGCGGCGCACCATCGTGGTCGCGGCGCTGCTGTCGATTCCCGTGGCCTATCTGTGGGCTTATGCCGAGACGGCGGCGATGCTCGCGCTCGGCGCCTTCCTGATGCAGTTCTTCGTGCAGGGCGCCTGGGGCGTGATCCCGGCGCATCTGAACGAGCTGTCGCCGTCGGACGGACGCGGCACCTTTCCCGGCACCGTCTATCAGCTCGGCAATTTCATCGCCTCCTACAATCTGGTGCTGCAGACGAAGATCGCGACGGCCGAGGGCGAGAATTATTCGCTGGCGCTGATGGGCGTCGCGGTGACCGCCGCGGTGGTGATCGCCGTCCTCGCGGCGCTCGGGCCCGAAGCGCGCGAACGCGATCTGGCGGCGTAGCGCGGGGCTGCCGCGTCCTCAGGCCCGCACATAGACATCGACGCGGTCGGCCGGGCCGGCGTCGTCGGCGCCGCCCATCGCCCGCACGTCGATCTTCTCCGAGGGCACGCCGTCCTCGATGAGCAGCTCGCGGATCACAAGCGCGCGCTTGAGCGACAGCCGCCGCGAATCCGACGACTTGTCGCCGCGCGG
>DASWOE010000094.1:0-7918 GCA_036398875.1 Rhizomicrobium sp. | reverse complement strand
CGCCGAGCTGGCGCGTGACGGTGGTCGATTTCGGCGTGAAGCGGAACATGTAGCGCCTCCTGGCCGGGTTGGGCGCCGACATCAGCGTGGTGCCGGCGCAATCCAGCTTCGACGAGGTGATGAGGCACAAGCCCGACGGCGTGCTTCTGTGCAACGGGCCGGGCGATCCGGCGGCGACGGGGACCTATGCGATCCCGACGATCAAGGGCCTGGTCGAAGCCGAGGTGCCGGTGTTCGGCATCTGCCTGGGTCATCAGATGCTGGGCCTGGCGCTGGGGGGCACGACGCGGAAGATGAGCCATGGCCATCACGGCGCCAACCATCCGGTGAAGGATCTGCAGACCGGCAAGGTGGAGATCGTGTCGATGAACCACGGCTTCGCGGTGGATCGCGACAGCCTGCCCAAGGGCGTGCGCGAGACCCATGTCTCGCTGTTCGACGGCAGCAATTGCGGCATCGCGGTCGAGGGCAAGCCCGTCTTCGGCGTGCAATATCACCCCGAGGCTTCGCCCGGTCCGATGGACAGCCATTATCTGTTCGACCGGTTCGCGAAAGCCGCGAAGCCAGAAAGCTGACCGATGGCCAATCCGCCGCTGAAGATCGACCTCATCGCGTCCGCCGCCAAGCTGGCCGCGTCGGGGCAGTCGTCGGTGTCGCTGTTCCAGCACGGCGACGCCAACCTCCTGCTGTTCGTGCCGGCCGACCAGGACACCCAGCAGGCGCACAAGCGCGACGAGCTCTATGTCATCCAGGCCGGCCAGGGCATCTTCAAGCGCGGCGGCGAGACCGTGCGCTTCGATGCCGGCGACGTCCTGTTCGTGCCGGCCGGCGTGCCGCACCGCTTCGCGAGCTATTCCGCCGAGTTCAAGGCCTGGGTGGTGTTCTTCGGTCCCGAAGGCGGCGTGACGTAGGGGGTTCCACGCGGAGCCGCGCAGAACATGGCGCGTCGCGCCGGCGTCAGTCTTTCAGCCGCCAGGGCGGATAGCGGCGGTTTTCGCCGGCCTTGTAGAGACAGAGCTTCACCCCGGCCGGATCGGTCAGCCAGGCCTCGCGCCAGAGCCAGCTCTGGTCCGCGGGATCGCTGTCGAAGACGATGCCTTTGGCCTTGAGGCCGGCGACGCGGGCATCGAGATCGTCGCATTCGAAATAGATGCCGCAGCCTTCCGCGGCGCGGCCGGCGTCGGCGGCGAGATGGAGGGAGAAGGTCGCTTCGCCGTCCGGCAATTCGAAGCGCGCATAATGCGGCGACCGGACGATGAGGCGAAGCCCCAGCGTCTCGTAGAACGCGACGGAGCGCTCGACATCGAGCGCCAGCACGGTGACCTGGTTGAGCCTCATTCCGCTGTCTCCAACGCGTTGCCCGAAGTCCATTCCGCGCCGCCGCGGCGCGCCACGACGCGGGTGAAACCGAACAGGTTTTCCGTGTCGGCTTCAAGCATGGCGATGCCGTCGGCCGACGCCTTGGCATGAAAGCCGCCGAGGACCGGCAGGACGGCGCGATACCAGTCGAGCCATAGCGCATGGCCGTCCGGCATCGCGTCGGCGCATTCGACGGCGACGAGGCCGGTCTTTTCCCAATGGCGCCGCCACCAGGCGGGCGAATGGAAGCAGCAGAAATCCCATTCCCACCAGGGCTCCAGATGCGGCGGCACCGCGTCGATCTCGTGCGCGAGGCCGGGACAGACGATGCCGATCCGGCCGCCAGGCTTCAGGAATTTCGCGATGTATCCCAGATAGAGATCGTCGGTGCCGAAATACTGATAGGCGTCGAGGCTGACGACGACGTCGAATTGCGCCTGCGCGAAGGGAAGCGCGTGCGCTTCGGCATGAACGGGCGTGACGCGATCCGCCATCCCGGCGGCCTCGATCCGGGCCAGGTTCTGCGCCGGCTTGATCCAAAGATCGGCGGCCGTCACCTGCACGCCGAATTCCTTCGCGAGGAAGATCGACGAGACCGCCTTGCCGCAGCCCAGATCGAGCACCCGCATGCCCGGCCTGAGGTCGAGCGCCTGGCTCAGATGCTCGGCGAGCCACAGCACGTTCGGGCCCATGAGATTGTCCGCCACCCAGCGGCCGTCATAGCGCGCGCTGCGCGCAAAGCGGGACTTGGCCAGCCGCGCATTGAGATCCTGGTCGGTCATGCCGGTCTCCTATCGGTTGTCGAGTTGCGCGCGCACGCAAGCCAGACCCAGCCGTGAGATGCGGTAGGGCGCGCCGCCACGGGACTCGATGAGCCCGCGCTTCTTCAGTTTCCGGAAAAGGCCGAGCGTGCAATCGGCGAGGCGGTGGCCGTCGCGGTTGAAGCAATCGACCTCAACGATACGGCTGTCGCTGCGGATATGTTGAATACGGCCGCCCTGCGCCAGGCAGTGCAGCACGCGCTGCTCCAGTTTCGAGATGTTCAAGGATGTCGTCTTTCATCGCACCGAACTCCGCGCTCCGTGCGGCGCAGGCGAACGCCGGCGCGCGCGACAGCGCGTGTCTAGGCCCGCGACGGACGCGGGCGTTCAGGCGAGGGCGACAATCTCTGACATGAAACCTCTGGTGGGAGGCGGTTGACGGACGCGATTTAAGCAGCGCCCGCGGGGCTGTCAACGGACAGGCCAGTCCGCCCGTCGCAGCACCATGGCGCCGGAATCGGGTTCGGGCTCGGCATCGGGATCTTCGACAAAGCCCAGCGACGTATAGACGTGGCGGGCGCGGACATTGATCTTGCGGACGTGAAGGCGGACGCGATCCGCGTCGGTGTCGGCGAATACCCAGTCGATGACGGCGGAGAGGAATGGCCTGCCGAAGCCCTTGCCGGCTTCGACCACGGCGATGCGGCGCAGGAACTGGCTGCCGTCGCGGCGCCTGCGATGCTGGAGCAATGCGAAGCCGCGCGGGTCGCCGCCCGCGTCCATCCCGATGAGATAGAGCCAATCGTCATCGGCCATATGGGCGCGATGCTCGTCTTCCTCGAAGCGGCCGACCAGCGACGCGTAGCCCGGCCCGCGCTCGGTCGCGAGAATGAAGGGGATGCCGTCTTGAGTAGCGAAGCGGAGAGCGACGGTCGTCATGCCACGCATCCTACCACGCGGGACGCGACGGCGTGTCAGCAGAGCAGCTTCAGCGCTTCAGTTCGATCACGTCGAGGGTGGATTCCTGGACCGGGAAGGGCATTTCCAGGCGGGCGTGGCGCGCGCCGATCATCGTCAGTATCCCGATCTGGTCGTCGGGCGTCGCGGCCGCGCCGGCCGACGCGCCGCTGCCGGAATAGCTGTGCGGGGGCTCGCCGATCACCGACGAGGCGCCGAGATAGACCAGCCCACCTTCGCCCGGATAGAGAAAGCCGTTGGTGCGCTGGCTGCCGCTGGTCTTCTCGAAGAACACGCCGCCGCCATGTTGCGAGATGCGGCAGTTGAACCAGGAATAGACGACATAGGGCGTGATGCCGCCGAGCTTGATCGTGCGGCAGCGCCAGGAGCCGATCAGTTCGCCGCCCGAGGGCGCGTGGCTGGCCGGGCCGAGAGCGGAGTCGATGGCCGCGGCGTCGCCCGAACCGGCGCCGGCATGCGCTTCGGAGAGGGCCTTCTGCTTGGCTTCGTCCAGCCGCGCCAGGCGCTGCTGGTCGTATTGCGAGGCGACGTCCTGCCAGCCGGCGGAGGCGGCGGTCGCGGACAGCACCGCGAACGCGGCGCCAAGAAGGAGTTTAGACAGGTTCGCGAACATTCGTTTTCGTTCCTTCACTCGCGTCGGTCTCGGGCGCGACCCAGCCCTTGAGATCGGCCGTCGGCGGCATGCCGACGACGTTGAATCCGGCATCGACGAAATGCACCTCGCCGGTGACGCCGCCGGACAGAGCGCTGAGCAGATAAAGCGCGGCGCCGCCGACATGGTCGAGCTCGACGCTTTTCTTGAGCGGGGCGTGGCTCTTGTTCCACTTGAACACCATGCGCGCATCGCCGACGGCCGAACCGGCCAGCGTGCGCATCGGACCGGCGGAGATGGCGTTGACCCGGATCGCGTCGCGCCCCAGATCGGCGGCGAGATAGCGCACGGACGCTTCCAGCGCCGCCTTGGCGACGCCCATGACGTTGTAGTTCGGCATGACCCGGCTGGCGCCGAGATAGGTCAGCGTCACCAGCGCGCCGCCATCGGTCATCAGCGCGGCGGCGCGCTGCGCCACCGCGGTGAAGGAATAGCAGGAGATCGAAAGCGTGCGGGAGAAATTGGCGCGGGTGGTATCGACATAGCGGCCCTTGAGCTCGTCGCGATCCGAAAAGGCGACGGCATGGACCAGGAAATCGAGCTTGCCCCAATGGGTCTTCAGCCGGTCGAACACCGCGTCCAGCTCTTCGTCGTTCTCGACGTCGGCGGGCAGCACGATCTGCGAGCCGATCGATTGCGCCAGCGGGCGCAGGCGCTTGGCCTGGGCCTCGCCCTGATAGGTGAAGGCGATCTCGGCGCCCTGGGCGGCGAGCACGCGCGCGATGCCCCAGGCGATGGAGTGGTCGTTGGCGACCCCCATCACCAGGCCCCGCTTGCCCTGCATCAGCTTGCCGTCCGCCATCTCGCCCTCGCCCTTCCTGGGTCTGTTCCGTTTTGGGACAGCCGACAAAGGGTCGGCTGGTCCGATGCAAGTCTTATGCGGCCCGCTGGAACACCAGCGACGCATTGGTGCCGCCGAAGCCGAAGGAATTGGACAGCGCAGTGTCGATCCGGGCGTTGTCGATGCGGGCGCGCACGATGTTCGCCGAGGCGACCGCGGGATCGATCTCCTCGATATTGGCGCTCTCGCAGACGAAGCCCGACTGCATCATCAGGAGCGTGTAGATCGCCTCGTGCACGCCGGCGGCGCCCTGGCTGTGGCCGGTGAGCGACTTGGTCGCGCTGATCGGCGGCATGTTCTCGCCGAAGACCTCGCGGATCGCGTTGATCTCGGGAATGTCGCCGACCGGCGTCGAGGTGGCGTGCGGATTGATGTAGTCGATCGGGGCTCTTGCGTTCTCGATCGCCATGCGCATGCAGCGCACCGCGCCCTCGCCCGACGGCGCCACCATGTCGGCGCCGTCCGCGGTGGCGCCATAGCCGACCATCTCGGCATGGATCTTGGCGCCGCGCGCGCGCGCGTGCTCGTACTCCTCGAGGATGAGGATGCCGCCGCCGCCGGAGATCACGAAGCCGTCCCGGTTCCTGTCATAGGCGCGCGACGCTTTTTCCGGCGTCGCATTGTACTTTGACGACATCGCGCCCATCGCGTCGAACAATTCGGAGAGCGTCCAGTCGAGCTCCTCGCCGCCGCCGGCGAACATCACGTCCTGCTTGCCCCACTGGATCATCTCATAGGCGTTGCCGATGCAGTTGGCCGAGGTCGAGCAGGCCGACGAGATCGAATAGTTCACGCCCTTGGTCTTGAACCAGGTCGAGAGATTGGCCGAAGCGGTCGATGACATCGCCTTGGGCACCGCGAAGGGGCCGATGCGCTTGGGGCTGTTGTTGGCGCGGGTGATGTCGGCGGCGGCGACGATGGCCTTGGTCGAAGGGCCGCCGGTGCCGACGATGAGGCCGGTGCGCGGGTTGGAGACGTCCTTCTCCTCAAGCCCCGCATCGGCGATGGCCTGGTTCATCGCGACCCAGCAATAGCCGGCGCCGTCGCCCTGGAACCGCCGCGCGCGGCGATCGACCACCGCGTCGAGATCGATCTTCAGGCTGCCATGGACCTGGGAGCGGAAGCCGTATTTCACATAGTCTTCCGCCGTCACGATGCCGGAACGGGCTTCGCGCAGGCTGGCGACCACTTCCTGTGTGTTGTTGCCGATGGATGAGACGATGCCCATCCCCGTCACGACGACTCTTTTCATGATTGCCGTTCCGCTATGCCGCCCACCAACCCATAGCGGAACGGCAATTTTTGGATGCCCGCCTAGGCGGGCATGACAACGTGATAGCGCAAGAACTCCTATGACAACTAGGCCGTCGCGGGCTGGGGCAGCGCGCCGCCGGCCGCGGTCTTCAGCGCCTCCATCGCGTCGCTGAACAGGCCGACCTTCATGTCCTTCACTTCATAGACGACCTTGCCGTCCACCTTCATGATGCCGTCGGCGACGCCCATGACAAGCTTGCGCATGATCACGCGCTTGAGCTCGACGTAATAGGTGATCTTCTTCGCGGTCGGCAGGACCATGCCGGTGAACTTCACTTCGCCCACGCCGAGCGCGCGGCCCTTGCCGAGCCCGCCCATCCAGCCCAGGAAGAAGCCGACCATCTGCCACAGGGCATCGAGGCCCAGGCAGCCCGGCATCACCGGATCGTCCTGGAAATGGCATTTGAAGAACCACAGGTTCGGATTGACGTCGAGCTCGGCTTCGACCGAGCCCTTGCCGGCCGAACCGCCATTCTCGGTGATCCGCACGATGCGGTCGAACATCAGCATCGGCGGCAGCGGCAGCCGCGCATTTCCCGCCCCGAAAAGTTCTCCGCGGGCGCAGGCGAGCAGGCCCGCCATGTCGAAGGAGGTTCTGCGGGCGGGGTTGGGCTTGTCCACGGTCTTCGAGTCCTTTGCGGCCGGCCCTTGACATACGAGGGTTTTGGGCCGATTTCTACGTTAGAAGCGTTCTAATAAATGTGCTTCGACCACCATAGCAAAGTTGCGCCCCGAGTGTCAGCGTGTCAGATCAGTAACCCGATATGACCCAAATGGTTCGCGAAACAGACATGGATGCGGCAGAGCGCCTGCGCGCCGCCGGCCTCAGGCCGACGCGGCAGCGGATCGAACTCGTCGGCCTGCTGTTCGCCGCGGGCCATCGCCACATGACGGCGGAATCGCTGCATGGCGAGGCGCAGACGGCCGGGGTGCAGGTTTCGCTCGCCACCGTCTACAACACGCTGCACCAGTTCACCGCCGTGGGCCTGCTGCGCGAAGTGGTGGTGGACGCGTCGCGCTCCTATTTCGACACCAACACCGGCGATCACCAGCATTTCTTCGTGGAGAGCGACGGCGAGTTGATCGACATCCCCGGCGAGGATATCGCGGTGGCCGGCGTGCCCGAGCCGCCGAACGGACTGACGATCGACCGCATCGATGTGGTCGTGCGGGTCAGGCGCGGCTGAAGGCGATCTGCCCAGGGCGCGTCGCGCATATCCCGCAAATCCGACCTGAACTTGGCCAACTGAGAACCGCTCGCAAGATTAGAATTATTCTAATCTTTATTGACAGACGCGCGCGCCCGCGCTTTCCTGCGCCGCGTGATTTCCCGCAAGCGCACAGGAGAACGACCCATGACCGCCTTGAAAGGCTCCAAGACCGCCCAGAATCTGAAGGACGCGTTCGCCGGCGAGAGCCAGGCCAACCGCCGCTATCTCTACTTCGCGCAGAAGGCCGACGTCGAAGGCTATAACGACGTCTCGACCGTGTTCCGCTCCACCGCGGAAGGCGAGACCGGCCACGCCCACGGCCATCTGGAATATCTCGAGGCCGTCGGCGATCCGGCGACCGGCGAGCCGATCGGCGACACCACGCTGAACCTGAAGGCGTCCATCGCCGGCGAGACCCACGAATACACCGACATGTATCCGGGCATGGCCAAGACCGCCCGCTCGGAAGGCTTCGACGAGATCGCCGACTGGTTCGAGACGCTCGCCAAGGCCGAGAAGTCCCATGCCGGCCGCTTCCAGAAGGCGCTCGATACCCTGGGCAAGTGACAACCTAACCTCTCCCGCTCGCGGGAGAGGTCGAAAGTCACGAAGTGAATTTCGGGTGAGGGGAGGCCGACCCGCGGCTCCTCACCCGTCTCGCTCCGCTCGCCGACCTCTCCCGCAAGCGGGAGAGGTTATCCGCGCCACTCTCCTCAAAGATCTCACATGTCCCGCGAAGGCTCGCTCGAAGCGCCGACACGCCATCCGATTCCCTGGCGCGACGAGGCGTTCTACGACGCGC
>DASWOE010000093.1:0-3965 GCA_036398875.1 Rhizomicrobium sp. | reverse complement strand
GTTCGACGACGAGGACTGGCCCTATGCCGCCTATGCCTCGCTTATGCGCGCACTACCCAAGCTGGACTGGGTGATGCCGACCTGGCTGTCGCAGCAGGGTCCCGACATGGACCTGAAGAGCGCGCTGGACCAGCGCCTCCTGGCGGAACTGCGGACCAAGCGCGCCAATCTCGCGATCCTGCCGGTGATCCAGAACGCCACGCTGGGCAAATGGGACGGCGAGGGCCTGACCAGGCTGCTCGGCGATCCGGCGCGCAGCAAGGCGCTGATTGCCAAGCTGGTCGATTTCGTCGGCGCCAACAGGCTCCAGGGCGTGACCATCGATTTCGAGAACATCCCCGCCGAAGGCCATCCCGCGGTGGAGAATTTCCTCAAGCGCGTCTCGCAGGCGTTCCTCCCCCATGGCTGGATCGTGGTGATGGCGGCGCCGTTCGACGACGAGGACTGGCCCTATGCCGCCTATGCCCGCATCGTCGATTACACGCTGCTGATGGCCTATGACGAGCACGACGACACCGGCGAGGCCGGCAGCATCGCCGGACAGAAATGGTTCGAGACCACGCTCGACAAGCGCATGCGGTCGCTGGCGCCCAGCCGCACCATCGTCGGCATCGGCTCCTATGCCTATGACTGGAACGGCGATCACGCCGACGATCTGTCGTTCGAGGACGCCGTCGTCGCGGCGCACGATTCCGACGCCACCGTGGTGTTCGACGACGCGACCAACAACCCGCACTTCTCCTACATCGAGGACGACCACATCACGCACGACGTCTGGTTCCTCGACGCGGCGACGGCCTATAACCAGATTCACGCCTCCGACATCTACCGCCCCGCCGGCTATGCGCTGTGGCGCCTGGGCACCGAGGACCCGTCGATCTGGAACGTGATGGGGCGCGGCTACGGCGCCGGCGTGCCGTCGGCCCTGCATGACATCGCGCTCAATGCGGACATCGACTATGAAGGCCAGGGCGAGTTCATCCGGGTCGAGGCCGAGCCGTCCTCGGGCACGCGCAAGCTGGACGTCAACGCCGCCACCGGCGACATCGACGACGAGACCTATACCCGCCTGCCGTCGAACTATGTCGTGCGCCAGTTCGGCTATGCGCCGGGCAAGATCGCGCTGACCTTCGACGACGGCCCCGATCCCGAATGGACGCCGCAGATCCTGGACATCCTCAAGCAGAAGCACGTCAAGGCGACGTTCTTCGTCATCGGCGGCAATGCGGAGGCCCATCCCGACCTGGTGCAGCAGATCATCGACGAGGGGCACGAGCTCGGCAACCACACCTACACCCACCCCAATCTGGCCGACACGCCCTATCAGGCGGTGACGCTGGAGCTGAACGCGACCCAGCGCCTGGTCGAGGCGCTGACCGGGCGCTCCCTGGTCCTGTTCCGCCCGCCCTATCTGGGCGACGCCGAGCCGGACGACGACAGCGAGATACTCCCCGTCGAGATCGCCCAGAGCCTGGGCTACATCACCGTCGGCGAGCACGTCGATCCGATCGACTGGTCGCTGCCCGGCGCCGACAAGATCGTCGAGCGCGTGCTCTTTGCGCTCGATCACGCGCCGGCGGATGCGAAGGGCAACACCATCCTGCTGCACGACGCCGGCGGCGACCGCTCGCAGACGGTGGCGGCGCTGCCGGTCATCATCGACAAGCTGCGGGCGCGCGGCTACCAGTTCGTGCTGGCCTCGCAGCTTATCGGCCTGACCCGCGACCAGGCGATGCCGCCGCTGGCGCCGAGCATATCGCTCCTGGCCGACCGCGTCGTGTTCCTGACCATGAGCTGGCTCGGCCGCTTTCTCTATTACGCCTTTCTCGCCGCGATCTGGCTGGGCGCCTCGCGGCTGTTCTTCCTGGCGGGCCTCAGCCTGTGGAACGCGCGGCGCGAAAAGGCCACGGCGAAGCCGGCGCCGGCGCTGGCGATGCATGTCTCGGTGATCGTGCCGGCCTATAATGAAGAGAAGGTGATCGTGAAGACCGTGGAGCGCATCCTCGGCAGCGATCACAAGGACCTCGAGGTCATCGTGATCGACGACGGCTCGCAGGACGACACCATGTCCGTGCTGCGCGCCGCCTTCGGCGACAACCAGAGGGTCGCGCTGGTCCGGGTGGCCAATGGCGGCAAGGCGGCGGCGCTGAATGTCGGGCTGGAGCGGGCCACCGGCGACATCCTGGTGGCGCTCGATGCCGATACGCAATTCCAGGCCGACACCATCCCGCGCCTGGTGCGCTGGTTCGCCGATCCCGAGATCGGCGCGGTGGCCGGCAACGCCAAGGTCGGCAACCGCACCAACATGATCACGCGCTGGCAGGCGCTGGAATACATCGTGGCGCAGAACCTGGAGCGCCGCGCCCTGGCGGCGCTGGGCACGCTCACCGTCATTCCGGGCGCGGTCGGCGCCTGGCGCAAATCGGTGCTGCAGGCGATGGGCGGCTTTCACTCCGACACGCTGGCGGAGGACCAGGACCTCACCATCGGCATCCAGGTGCGCGGCGCGCGGGTGCGCTTCGATCCGTCCGCGATCGCCTGGACGGAGGCGCCGGCGAGCTTCCGCGGCCTGGCGCGGCAGCGCTTCCGCTGGGCGTTCGGCACGCTGCAATGCCTGTGGAAATACCGCGAGCTGACCTTCAATCCGCGCTACGGTGCGCTCGGCCTCTTCGCCCTGCCGCAGGTCTGGCTGTTCCAGATCGTGCTGACGGCGCTGGCGCCGCTCGCCGACCTGCTGCTGATCTGGCAGCTCATCGGCCAGTGGATCGCCTATGCCCAGCACGGCTCGGAGTTCAGCAATGCCGACCTGATCACGGTCGGCGTCTATTATGTCGTGTTCATCGTGGTCGATCTGCTGGCCGCGACCTTCGGCTTCCTGATGGAGCGCGGCGAGGACTGGCGGCTGCTGTGGTGGCTGCCGCTGCAGCGCTTCGGCTATCGCCAGCTGATGTATTATGTCGTGGTGCGCTCGATCTCGGCGGCGATCCGCGGCGCGGTGGTCGGCTGGGGCAAGCTCGAACGCACCGGCACCGTCAGCGCGCACGGTTAGGGACGAAGAAGACGCGGTCGTCGTCGCGGCGCAGGAGACGATAATTCGCGCCGAGCGCGCGCGCGATCGCCGGCGTCAGCGGAAACGGCGCAAGCTCCTCGAACTGCACGACGGCATATTTCCTGGCGGCGATGGCGGCCGCGAGATCGGCATCGCTGCGGGCGCCGGTCCGATAGGCCTGCCCCATGTTGAAGACATCGACCGCGGCGGGCTTGCCGGCCCAGTAGCACAGCGACAGCATCTCGCAGATCGCCGGCCCCGGCGCCGCGCGCAGGAGCGCGATTTCCGCGGCCGCCGTCATGCGATCCTCGGCCATCGGATGCAGCCAATAGCCGGCGCTGCGCCAATCGGCATCGAGCGTCCAAAGGCCGATCAGGGGCGGCACGGCATAGAGCGCCGCGGCCAGCGTCCGGCGCGGATCGAATTGCAGCCGGTTCAGCAGCACGCCCGCGCCGAGCGCCAGGGCGATGTCGGCGTCGAACAGCGCGTTGGCATCGACGCCGGCGCCGCCGAGGAAGAACAGACCGGCGGCAGTGCCGAGACCCGTATAGAGCACGCAGAACACGGCATGGCGGTCATGCCGGGCCAGTGCGAAAAGGGCGGCGGCACCGGCGAGGGGGATTGCGCCCCAGGCAAGCCAGGGCTTCGCGCCCACCCAGATGTCGGCAACGGCATAGGTGCGGGCGGAATCGATCCGGCCGAACAGGCCGAACCCGAAATGGTCCTTGAACAGGCCGAGGCCGATCAGCGCGAAGACGACGCCGCTGGCGACGAAGGTGAACGCGCGCCGGCGGTCGAGCAGCGCCAGCCACAGGGCCAGGGCGGCGGGCAGGACGACGAGATTGTGCTTGATGAAGAAGGCGAGCGTGAAGAGCAGCGCGGCGCCGACCATGGCGCGCGGCGTGCGCGGCTCGCG
>DASWOE010000092.1:0-2474 GCA_036398875.1 Rhizomicrobium sp. | reverse complement strand
ATGGCGTGGAGCAGCGAGCCCCGTCGTTGGTCCCCTTCCCGCACGCGAACGCCGAAGCGTTCGCGCGCGCCGGGGATGACAGCCATTCTTACGCCTCTGCCGGCGCGGCAGCGGCCGCTTCAGCGGCCTTGGCGTTCGCCGCGGCGCGTTCCTGCGCCTTCTTCTTGGGCTTGGCCTTCTGCGGGTTGTTCTTGGCGAGCGGCTTCACCAGGCCGGCATTGGCGAGGAAGCGGTGGACGCGGTCGGACGCGGTGGCGCCCTTCTTGATCCATTCGCCGGCTTTCTCGGCATCGAGCTTCACGCGGTCGGCGTGGTCCTTGGGCAGGAGCGGATTGTAGAAGCCGATCTTCTCGATGAAGCGGCCGTCGCGCGGGCTGCGCGAATCCGCGATCACGATCGCATAATGCGGGCGCTTCTTGGTGCCGCCGCGGGCCAGTCTGATCTTCAAAGCCATGTCAATTTCCTTCCATTGATCCGTATGAACCCTTGTGTCGCGCGGCGCCGCGGAAAACGCGGAGGGTCTCCGCGACTGCGCGTTTCCGCGCGCGAATTACCTTCGCCCGCCGGGGATCCCCGGGGGCATGCCGCCGCCGCCGAACAGGGCCGAGAGTCCCTGCATGGCGCGGCCGCCCTTGCCCATCTTCTTCATCATGTCGGACATCTGGCGATGCATCTTCAGCAGCTTGTTGACCTCGCTGACCTCGACGCCCGAGCCCATCGCGATGCGCTTGCGCCGCGAGCCGTTGATCACGTCGGGATCGGCGCGTTCCTTCCGGGTCATCGACTGGATGATCGCCTCCTGGCGGGTCAGGATCTTGTCGTCGAGGCCGGCGGCGTCGAGCTGGCCCTTGATCTTGCCGACGCCGGGCAGCATGCCGAGCACGCCCTGCATGCCGCCGAGCTTCTTCATCTGCTTGAGCTGCTCGGCGAGGTCGTCCATGTCGAACTGACCTTTTTTCAGCTTCCTGGCGAGCTTCTCGGCCTTTTCCTGGTCGATGCTCTCGGCCGCCTTCTCGACCAGGGAGACGACGTCGCCCATGTCGAGGATGCGGCCGGCGACGCGCGCCGGATGGAAGGCCTCCAGCGCATCCAGCTTCTCGCCGGTGCCCAGGAACTTGATCGGCGCGCCGGTCACGCTGCGCATCGAGAGCGCCGCGCCGCCGCGGGCGTCGCCGTCGGCGCGGGTCAGGATGATGCCCGAAAGCTTGACGCGCTCGTTGAAGGTGCGGGCGATGTTGACCGCGTCCTGGCCGGTCAGCGAGTCCGCGACCAGAAGGGTCTCGTGCGGCTTGACCTGATCGCGGATGGCGGCGATTTCCAGCATCAACGGCTCGTCGATGTGCTGGCGGCCGGCGGTGTCGAGGATCAGCACGTCATAGCCGCCGACCCGGGCGCTCGCCAGGGCGCGCCTGGCGATGTCGAGCGGGGTCTGGCCGGCGAGGATGGGCAGCGTGGCGACGCCGGCCTGCTCGCCCAGGATCTTGAGCTGCTCCATGGCGGCGGGGCGCGAAACGTCGAGCGAGGCCATCAGCACGCGCTTCTTCTCGCGCGTCTGCAGCATCAGGCCGATCTTGGCCGAGGTGGTGGTCTTGCCCGAGCCCTGCAGGCCGACCATCAGGATCGGCGCCGGCGGACTGCCGAGATCGAGCGAGGCGTTTTCCGCGCCGAGCGTTTCGACAAGCACGTCGTGGACGATCTTGACGACCTGCTGGCCCGGCGTGACCGAGCGGATGACGTCCTCGCCGATGGCGCGGGGGCGGACCTTGTCGATGAAATCCTTGACGACGGAGAGCGCGACGTCGGCCTCGACCAGCGCGGTGCGGACCTCGGCCAGCGCGGCATCGACATCGGCCTCGGTGAGCGCGCCGCGCCCGCGAAGCTTGTCGAACACCCCGCCGAGACGGGTTTGAAGCGAGTCGAACATCTAGCGCCCGCCCCTCCCGCATTGGGATGGGTTCGCGCGGAGGCGCGGAAACGCGGAGGCGATACGCGCCTTCCGCGACGCCGCGGCTCCGCGCGAGTCAGGGGCGCGCCGGCCCGCCGGATGGCCGGCCATGGTGAGGGAGGTTTGCAGTCCAAACGCCATTCGAATTCCCAAAGCAAGACGGCCCCAGGGGGCGCATCCGCGCTGCCTGGGGGCGATCCTGGGCCGCGCCCAGGACCGGAGGACCAAAGGTTCTCCGGAAGCGGCGGGTTTTAGGCCGGGCTCCGGCGACAGTCAAACTGTAAAGCATTGCTTGACACACGCCGCGCCATCGGGTTGATTGTCCGCGGGTTCAAGTGCGCCGCCCTTCGTAACCGAAACAGCAAGATAACCGATAACCGATGCATCTGGCGCACTGACGTAGCAGGCCCGATTCCGCCAAATCGGACTGCCGGTGCACGAGGATATCGGTGATGATCAAGAGTTTTGCGAACAAAGGCTTGAAGGAGCTTTTTGCGAAAGGCAGGACCGCCAGGGTCCGGCAAGACTT
>DASWOE010000091.1:0-2600 GCA_036398875.1 Rhizomicrobium sp. | reverse complement strand
GATCGCGTGATCGGCCACGGCGCGATAAAGCGCGCCCGGCAGGACTATCTGCGCGAACACGACGGCGCCAAGACCGGGCGCGTAGCAACCGGCGCGCACCGCCGCCAGATAATATCCGTGCGCGCGCAGCGGATGGCGCGGCGCGACGCCCTTGGCCACCGCCCAGCCGCGCGCCCCGAGATAAGCCTTGTCCGTCAGGCGCGGCTTCATCGCGTCCAGCCAGGAGGCGAGGCGATCGCTGCTGCGCCCCGCCGATTGGCGGCCCGGATCGGGGTGATCCTTCCACACCGCGCCGGGGGCCGGCGCCATGACGAAGCGGCAGCCCGCGAGCGCCAGCCTTATCGCGAAGTCGGTGTCTTCCGCCTCGCGCAGATTCTCGTGATAGCCGATCCGCCTTGCCCACCCCGCCGGCGCCACGGTGGTGATGGTCGGCACGAAGCCGCGGTCGCACAGAAGATATTCCGCCATGTCCTCATCGGCGCCGACGGCGCGCGGCGGCTTTATGAGCCGGCGGCCATGGCCGCGATCGACCACGATGGGCGCATAGCCGACGGTGTCGGTGGTGCCCTCCAGCAGCCCGCGCATCGCGGCGAGATGGCCGGGCCGGAAGACGTCGTCGGAATCGAGGAAGGCGATGAAGGCGCCCCGGGCCTGGGCGATGCCGGCATTGCGCGCCGCGCCGCCGCCGCGGTTTTCCTGGGCCAGGAACCGGATGCGCGGGTCGCCCAGCGCATCGACCACGGCCTTGGGATCGTCGGTGGAGCCGTCGTCGACCACCACGATCTCGAAATCGGCCTCGCCCTGCGCCAGCACGGAGGCCAGCGCCGCGCCGAGCGCGGCGGCGCGGTTGTAGACCGGCACCACGACGGAGAAGAACGGCGTCACGGCGCCCATGCCGCGATGCGCGCGCGCGCCTCGCGCTCGCTGACGCGCAGCAGCGCGATGACGAGCAGCATCTGGCCCCATTGCGCCGAGGTCACCTGCACGAAATCGGACTCCATGAAATTGTGCAGCACGTCGAAGGTGAACAGGGTGAACAGCAGCGCGTTCAAATTCGAGCCCGCCCGCTCGGGCCGCCAGAACGACGCGAAGGGCAGCACGATCAGCCCGATCATGCCGATGGCGAAGCCGATGCCGCCCAGCGTGACGACCATCTCCAGATAGCCGCTATGGCCCTCGCCGATCTGCGACACCCAGCCGGCGCCGACATACTGGTAGATCGGCGAGCGCATGCCGGTGTTGCCGAAGCTGCCGAAACCCGACCCGATGAAGGGATGGTCGCGGATGAAGGCGATCTCGGCCGACCAGATCGCGGCGCGGCCGGTGAAATGCTGCGGATCCTCCAGGAAGCGCGCCAGCGTCTGCCATTGCAGCGCGACGAGGAGGCCGAAGCCGAGCACGAACAGGGCCGCCGCGACCGCGGCGATGCTGCGGTCCAGCGCGTTGCGCAGCGCGACGCGATAGAGCCCGCCGGCGAGCAGCGCCACCGGCAGCAGCCCGAGCGAGGATTTCGACCGCGTCATCACCAGGAAGAAGAGCGAAGCGGCGCACAGCGCCATGTCGCTCTTCCTGCGCCTGTCGAGCGCCAGATAGAAGAACATCGCCGCCGCGCTCGCCGCCACCGAGCCGGCCATGTTCTTGTGGCTGTGCAGCCCGCGCCAGGCGCCGGCCAGGTTGCCTTCCAGATCGTCGGGCTGATGGACGGCGTTGTGCACCAGCACGACGGACACCAGATCGGCGACGATGATGGCGGCGACGACGCCGCGCCACAGCGCGATGGTGCGCGCGGTGCCCAGCGTATCGACCACCAGCAGCATGGAGAGCACGAAGATCGCCGCCAGCACCGCGCGGCGCAGGACGACCGAGGGCTCGATCGACCACAGCGCGGTGACGAAGCACCACAGGAGCAGCAGCGCGACCATCGCGGGCACGGCGCGCAAGGCCTGCACGCCGCGCTGGCTGACCGCGCCATAGAGGATCAGCGCGAAGGTGCCGAGGAACGCGACCTGGCGCAGCGAATCGCCGGCCGCCGAAGCGGCGTCGCGCGCCGCGATCGCGGCGGCGGTGCGGTCGTCGAACGGCGTCAGCCCGACGAAGATCAGCAGCATGACGAGGACGAAGCCGATCTCGGTCGCCCGCATCGCGAGGTTGCGGCGTTCCGGCGCCAGGCCGCTGGCGAGCGCGTCAGTCGCCATGGATCGCCGAATACGCGTCGTAAGGCCGTCCGAACAGCGCCGCCGCCTTGCCGAGGGCGCGGGCCATCCGGTTCAGCGCGGCGGCGCGCCGCTGCGCGTGAAACGCCAGCATCGCGATGAGGAGCGGCGACAGCGCCAGCGCGGCCAGCGTCTTGGCGCATTCGCGCAGCCGCGCCGCCGGGCCGGGCGCGTATTTCAGGAACACGCGCATGTCGGAATTGCCGATGCCATAGGCGCGCGACAGCGCCCAGCGCAGGCTCATGCGCTGCTGCGGCACCGCGCCGAACGCCGCCGCCTCGTCGCACCAGGCCAAGCGCGCCCCGCCGCGCTTCAGGCGCACGAAGAAGTCGCGATCCTCGCCCCCGGACAGCGCGAAGGCCGGGTCGAACCACGGCCGCGCCAGCC
>DASWOE010000090.1:0-9405 GCA_036398875.1 Rhizomicrobium sp. | reverse complement strand
CGGGCCGCTGGTGGTGGTCGCGAACCATCCCTTCGGCGTCCTCGACGGCCTGATCATCTGCCATATCGTCAGCCGGGTGCGGAAGGATTTCCGCGTGCTGACCAATGCCGTGCTGCTGCGCGCCGAGGAGGTCAAGACCTTCCTGCTGCCGGTCGATTTCGCCGAGACGGAAGAGGCGCTCAAGACCAATCTCAAGACCCGCGCCGAGGCGAAGAACCATCTGATGAAGGGCGGCTGCCTGGTGGTGTTTCCGGCCGGCGGCGTCTCCACCACGCCGACCATCTGGCACAAGCGCGCCACCGATGCGGAATGGAAGAACCTGACCGCGCGGCTGATCGCCCAGTCCAAGGCGGCGGTGGCGCCGGTCTATTTCGCCGGCCAGAACAGCCGGCTGTTCCAGCTTGCCAGCCACATCTCCATGACGCTGCGCCTGTCGCTGCTGTTCAAGGAGGTCCACGACCGGATCGGCAGCGAGGTGCATATCCGGCTCGGCGACGTGCTGGCTTACGAGCGCATCGCGGGCATCAACGACCGCCAATCGGTGATGGACAGGCTGAAGGAGATCACCTATTCGCTGGGCGAGGCGGTGCCGGCCAAGCTGCCGCGCGTGCGCGTCAAGCGGCCCAAGCGCGCGCCGGGCTCGCGGATCACTCCATGAGCAAAGCGTCGCGGCCGCGTATCGGCCTGTTCGTCACCTGCCTGGTCGATCTGGTGCGGCCGCAAATCGGCTTCGCCGCCGTCAAGCTGCTGGAGCAGGCCGGCTGCGACGTCGAGGTTCCGGGGGCGCAGACCTGCTGCGGCCAGCCGGCCTGGAACGCCGGCGCCGACCGCGACGCGCGCGACATCGCGCAATCCGTCATCGCCGCCTTCGAGGGCTTCGACCATGTCGTCGCGCCGTCGGGGTCCTGCGCCGGCATGATCAAGCGGCACTATCCCGAGATGTTCGAAAACGATGCCGCATGGCTCGCCCGCGCCCGCGCGCTCAGCGCCAAGACGCATGAATTGCTGTCGTTCCTGGTGAAGGTGCGCGGCATGACGGGGGTGACCGCGACATTCGCCAAGTCGGTCTGCTACCACGATTCCTGTTCGTCGCTGCGCGAGATGGGCGTCAAGGCCGAACCCCGGGCCCTGCTCTCCTCCGTCGAGGGCCTGACGATCGACGAGTTGACCGACGGTCAGGTCTGTTGCGGCTTCGGCGGCCTGTTCAGCGTAAAATATCCCGAAATCTCCGAGCGCATGGCCGACGACAAGATCGCCGACGCCTGCGCCACCGGCGCGCGGGCGATGCTCGGCGGCGATCTCGGCTGCCTGCTCCATCTGAAGGGCCGCATGCAGCGCGCCGGCAAGTCGCTCGAAGTGCGCCATGTCGCCGAGGTGCTCGCCGGCATGGGCGCGCAGAAGGCGCTGGGCGAGCCGTGAACCTCGATCCCAAAGCGTTTCCGCAGGCCGCGCGCACCGCGCTCAAGGACCCGACGCTCAAACCGGTGCTCGGCCGCCTCAAGACCCATTTCGGCGCGGGGCGCGCCCTTGCCGCGCAGCGCTATGGCGATTTCGAATCCCTGCGCGAAGCTGGCAAGGCGATCCGCGAATACGCGGTGACGCATCTGGATGAATTGCTCACGCAATTCGAAACCAGCGTCGTGGCGCGCGGCGGCACGGTGCATTGGGCGCGCGACGCAAGCGAGGCGCGGCGCGTCATCCTCTCCATCCTGCAGGATGTCGGCGCCAAGACCGTCACCAAGGGCAAGTCCATGGTGACGGAGGAGATCCGTCTCAACCCGTTCCTGGAAGCCAACGGCATCGTGCCGGTCGAGACCGACCTTGGCGAATACATCATCCAGCTGCGCGACGAGCCGCCGAGCCACATCATCGCGCCGGCCTTCCACCTCTCCAAGGAACAGGTGGCAGAAACCTTTCGCGTCTCGCACGCCGATCTCGACCCTGGCCGCGCGCTGGTCGAACGCAACGCGCTGGTGCAGGAGGCCCGCGCCGTGTTGCGGTCGGCATTCGAACGCGCCGATGCCGGCATCACCGGCGCCAATTTCCTGAGCGCCAGGGACGGCGCGGCGATGATCGTCACCAATGAGGGCAATGGCGATCTGACGCGACTTCTGCCCGGCACGCACATCGTCGTCACCGGCATAGAGAAGGTCGTGGCGGACATGGACGACGTCGCGGTGCTGCTGCGCCTCCTGCCGCGCTCGGCGACCGGCCAGCCGATCTCGACCTATGTCAGCGTGATGGGGGGGCCGCGCGGCCGCGACGAGGACGACGGGCCGGAGAATTTCCATGTCGTGCTGGTCGATAATGGACGCTCGGCGCTGATCGGGACCGAGGCGCAGGACGTGCTGCGCTGCATCCGCTGCGCCGCCTGCATGAACCACTGCCCGATCTATGGCGCGGTGGGCGGCCATGCCTATGGCGCGACCTATATGGGGCCGATCGGCGCGGCGCTGAACCCCGGCATGATGGGCGTGGCCGAGGCCGCGCATCACGCCAACGCCTCGACTTTCTGCGGCCGCTGCGCCGAAGTCTGCCCGGTGATGATCCCGCTGCCCAAGATCATGCGCCACTGGCGCGCAGTGGAATATGCCGGCGGCCTGGCGCCCAAGGCGATCACGCGTGGACTGTCGCTGTGGGCCTTCGCGGCCAAGCGGCCGGCGCTGTATCGCCTGGGCGCGCGCGTGGCCTCGCGGCTGTTGCGGCTGATGAGCCGGCGCGGCGCGGTGCGCTCCGTTCCGGTATCGAATGGCTGGTTCGCGGTGCGCGATTTCCCGGCGCCGCAGGGCAGGACGTTTCAGGAGCAATGGCGGGGCCGCCACCGAAAATGAGCGCGCGCGACGAAATCCTCGCATCGATCCGCGCGCGGCGGCTGGCGCAGGCGCCAAAGCCCCCGCTCTATCGTGCGCCACCGACCGAGGGCGATCTCGTCGAGGCATTCGCGACCAAGCTCGCCGCGCAATATGCCGATATCCGCCGGCTCGACTCGATGGCGCAGGTACCCGCGGCGATCGCCGACATCCTGCGCGGCCGCAACATGGCGCCCGTCGCGCACATCGCGCCGGACAGCGATCTGGCTTCGCTCGATCTCGGAACGGTCGAGATCAAGCGCGAGCCGCCGGGACAGGGCGATGCGGCGGTGACGCGCGCGCCCTTTGCCATCGCCGAGACCGGCACGCTCGTCTACGCCGCCGGCAAGGGCGCGCCGGCCTCGTGGCACTTCCGGCCCGAGCTGGAGATCGCGGTTCTGCGCGAAAGCGACGTCGTCGCCGCGCTCGAAGACGTGCTGCGCACGCTGGAGGCAAGAGGCGGCTTGCCGTCTACGCTCAACCTCGTCAGCGGCCCCTCGCGGACCGGCGATATCGAGCAGACCATGGAGCTCGGCGCCCACGGCCCCAAGGCGCTGGCAGTGCTGGTGGTGCGCGCATGATGCTCGTCCTCCCCGTCGCGGAGGAGGAAAGCTACGGCGCAATCCCCAATTCGCGCCGCGCAAACGCGGCGGCCGCCTTGAAATCCGCCTTGCCGTTGGGCGCGCGCAGCGGAACGGCGGCCACGATCACGCGCTTGGGCGTCTTGTAGCCCGCGAGCCGGTCGCGCGCATGGGCACGCAGCGCCGCCTCGTCGAACACCGCGCCGGGCGCGAGCTTGACGATGCCGGTCACCGCGCTGCCCCATTGCTCGTCCGGGACGCCCAGCACCAGCGCGTCCTCCACGGCCGGATGCGTCTTGAGGGCCTCTTCGACCTCTTCCGGGAACACCTTCTCGCCGGCCGTGTTGATGCAGTTGGAACCGCGGCCCCGAAGCGTGATGCGGCCGTCCTCTTCGACGACGGCGTAGTCGCCGGGGACGGAGAAACGCCGGCCGGCGATGGTCCTGAACAGACGGTCGGTCTTCTCCGGGTCCTTGTAGTAGCCGACGGGCAGCACGCCGCCGACCGCGAGCCGGCCGGTCTTGCCGCTGCCCGGTTCGATCGGGTTGTCGTCGTCGTCGATCACCAGCGCGGCCGGGCCCATGGTGAACCCGGCCGTGCGCGTCTCCACGCCCTTCTGCGCCACCGACACGCCCATGCCGAGCGCCTCGGTCGAGGAGAACGCATCGGTCAGCGCGGCGCCGGACGGCAGATGTTCGAGCAGACCTTCCTTGACCTCTTTGCTCCACATCGCGCCCGAGGAGCCGATGCCGACCACGGAGGAGACGTCGTGGCGGCCCGGCGCCTCGTCGAGCGCGCGCAGAAGCGGCTTGGCGAAGGGATCGCCGACGATGGCGAGATTGGTGACGCGGTGCCGCTCCACGGCCCGCCAGATGGCGTGCGCGTCGAGCGACGCGTTATCGACGGTGACGATGCAGCCCCCGGTCAAAAGCGACGACATCGTGCCGAAGAAGCCGGTGCCGTGCATCTGCGGGCAGGCCGGCAGATAGCGGACATTGTTCGCGCCCGCCGCGCGGACGAAATCGACGATGGCGCCGATGCCGTCGGGAAAGACGCCGGTGGCGACGAAGATCCGCGCCAGCAGCGTGACGGCGAGATCGCCATGGGCATACATCACGCCCTTGGGCAGGCCGGTGGTGCCGCCGGTATAGACCATCACATGGTCGTGCGGCGAACGCGCGAGGCCGAGCCTCTCGCCGCTTCCGGCGGTGGCGAGCGCCTCATAGGGCACCGCGAAGCTCGCGGCCTCGCCCGGCCCCACCTCGATGAAGCTCTTCACCTTGCCCAGCCGGTTGTGGATTTGCGCCACCGTATCGCGGAAGTCGCGGGCGTGGCATACGACGGCGGCGTCGGAATTGTCGATGATGTAGCGGACCTCGTCGGGCTTGTAGCGGTAATTGACGTTCACATGCGTCAGCCGGCCGAGGAAGCAGGCGCCAGTCAGCTCGCCATAGGCGACGCCGTTGCGCAGATAGAAGGCGACCTTGTCGCCGGCCCGGACGCCGCGGGCATGGAGGTTGCGCGCGATGTTGTTCATCCGCGCCGCCGCTTCGCGCCAGCCTATGCGGCGCTCGCCATGCACGAAAGCCGGCGCGTCGGGCGGCACGGCATCGCCGACCGCTTCGACGATGTCGCCGAAGTTGAATGCCGTGGTGGTGACCGGCGGGGCTTGCGTCAGTTCGCGCATGCGTCTCCCTCAGCGCGCCGCCTGCGGCCCGCGCACCAGCGCGCCGGGCAGCGCGCCGGTCGGCTGGCCGTCGCGATAGACGACGCTGCCGGAGACGATCGTCGCGTCATAGCCGGTCGCGCCTTGCAGCAATCGCTTGCCGCCCGCCGGCAGATCGTAGGCCATCGCCGGCGCCTCCACCGCGAGCCGGTCGAAATCGATAACGTTGAGATCGGCCTTCATGCCGGGCGCGACGACGCCGCGGTCGTGCAGGCCGACGGCGCGCGCGGTGTCCGACGTCAGCCGCCGGACGAGATATTCGATGTCGAACCGTCCCGTGGCGCGGTCGCGGCCCCAATGGCTGAGCAGAAAGGTCGTGAAACTCGCATCCGAGATGATGCCGACATGGGCGCCGCCGTCGCCCAGCCCCATGACGCAGTCGGGATGGCCGATCATCGCGCCGCAGGGGTCGAGCGTGTATTCGGCGTAGTTGGCGAAAGGCGCGAACAGGAAGCCGCGGCCCTCGTCGGCGAGCAGGAGATCGTAGGCGATTTCCGCCCCGGTGCGGTTGGATCGCGCCGCCATCGCCGCGATGGAGCTTTCCCGCGGCGGCTCGTAGTTCGGCGGATCGCCCAGCGGGAACATGCGCTCGAACGCCATGATGCCGCGCGCCAGCGGATGCGTCTTGTCGCGCGCCGCGCTCTCCGCCAGCATTCGGGCTCGGAACGCCGGATCGCGCATCGCCGCGACCCGTTCGGCCAGCGGCCTGTCCTTGATCGCCTGATAGGCGTCGTGCGCGACGAAGGGATTGATGGTGCCCTGCAGGCCCAGCAGCACGCCGATGGGGCGCGGCGCGACCTGGGCCTTGATCGGCAGGCCGTCCCGCGCCGCCGCCTCGATCCGCGCCAGGATGCGCCGCCAGCCCTGTGCCTCGCCATGCCATTGCGCCAGCGACAGCGTCAGCGGCCGGCCGCAAGCCTCGACCAGGCGGCGGATCATCGCGAATTCGGTGTCGAGATCGGGCTGGTTGAAATCGGTGATGAGTTCGACTACGCCGCTGCCGGCGTCCTTGAGACCGAGTGCGATGCCCGTCAGCTCCGCCTCGGTTGCGTTGAGCGACGGCGTCGGATCGCCCCTGGCCGTCTTGTGGTTCAGCGTCCGCGAGGTGGTGAAGCCGAGCGCCCCCGCCCGCATCGCCTCGGCCGACAGGCGGCGCATCGCGGCGATGTCGTCTTCGCGCGCCGCTTCGAGCCGCGCCCCGCGCTCGCCCATGACATAGACCCGCAGCGCGCCGTGCGGCAGCTGTGCGGCGATGTCGATGTCGTGCGGCACGGCCGCCAGCGCATCGAGATAGCCGGCAAAGCTCTCCCAGTTCCATTTGAGGCCTTCGTGCAGCGCGGCGCCGGGAATGTCTTCCACGCCTTCCATCAGCTCGATCAGGCGGTCGCGGTCGCCGCGGCGCACCGGCGCGAAGCCCACGCCGCAATTGCCCATCACCGCCGTCGTCACGCCGTGCCAGCTCGACGGGTTCAGACGCTGGTCCCAGGTCGCCTGGCCGTCGTAATGGGTGTGGATATCGACGAAGCCGGGCGTCACCAGCCTGCCTGTGGCGTCGATCTCCCGCGCGCCGCGCGGCAGGTCCCGGCCCAGGGCGGCAATCGTACGGTTCCGGACGCCGACATCGGTGTCCCGCAATGGACCACCTGTGCCGTCGATGACGGTCCCGCCGCGGACGACGAGATCGAATTCAGCCGCCATGCCTCTCCCCGAGACTTTGTTATGCCGTTTTGGAAACCGTTTGCCGCCGCTGACACAAAGTCAAGTTTGCAGTCCGCGGGAACTACCTTCGAACTATTCCTCGAAAGATTGTTTAAGCAGCCCAGGATTACGCTATCCTGCGGGCAAAGGGTGGCGTTGGGCGCCCCTGCGGCCTGTGCCTTTTGATTCTTCCAGAAGACGCGATGGGACCGGGGATATTTTTCAGGTGGAGAGACTGCTGAAGGCGGCCTGGATCGGCTTGCGCGACCGCTTCGCGTCGCGCGTGCTTGGCACGACCTCGCCCGACATTCCCGGACTCGGCGGCGGGTTGCCACTGATCACGAGGCTAGCGGCCGTTGTCGCCAGCCTTGCCGTCGCGACCATCGCCGGCCGGCTGGGCGGCGGTCCGTTCGGGACGCTGTTCTTTTTTCCGGCGCTGATGCTTGCGGGGCTTTGGGGCGGCGCGGCCCTGGCCGCCGCGGCCTATGGCACGAGTCTCCTTCTCGCGGCGGGATTTTTCGCCGGAGCCGATCTGCCGCTGTTCGCGGTTGCGGCCGGCATTCAGACGGCCGCCGCCGTCCTGCTGCGCCTTCTGTTCCGCGAAAGCCGACGCTGGGGCGTACGCTATCGCCGGCTGCTGTCGGCGATTTCCTCCGCTGTCACGGTTTCCGACGGGCGTGGCCGCATCTTCTGGCCGCATCCCGACCTGGCGCGCCTGATCGGATTGGAGTGGCCGTCCTATCGCGGCACCGGCTGGCTCGCCAGCGTGCATCCGGAGGATCGCGCCAAGCTGGCGCCCAGCGGCCCGTTCAAGGACGTCGCGCTGCAAAGCGCGGAAATCCGCCTCAAGGATCCGTGCAGCGGCGATTGGCGCTGGCACCTCATGCGCGCGGTGCCGCTGCTGGACGCGCGCGGCGAGGTCGAGGAATGGATCTCGGTCCTGACCGATGTGCACGAACGCAAGCTGTCCGGCGAGCAGCGCGACATGGTGGTGGGCGAGGCGCGCCATCGCCTGAAGAATCTCATGACCATCATCGACTCGCTGGTAAAGAGCTCGCGGCCGCGCGACGCGGACGAGGCGGTCATGGCGTTCCAGAAGAAGATCCTGGGGCGGCTGCATGCGCTGAGCGCCGCCAGCGACCTGGTGCTGGCGAACAATTTCAGCACGATGAGCGCCCGCGAAGTGGTGGCCGCGACGCTGTCGCCCTTCCTGGAGGCCGAAACCGGCAGGCTCAGCTTCGGCGGGCCCGATCTTCAGCTGCGCGAGGCGACGGGCGGCAGCCTGGCGCTCGGCGTGCACGAACTCACCACGAACGCGATCAAGCACGGCGCGCTGTCGGTACCCGAGGGACGCGTTGCCTTCACCTGGAGCGTGTCGCCGGCGCGCGAGGGGCGCCTTGTCGAGATGATCTGGAAGGAGAGCGGCGGACCGCCGCCGAAAAAGCCGGAAAAGGACGGCTTTGGAACGCGCGTCATCGCCTTCATTCCGTCGCGCGAGATGCACGGCAAGGTGGCGATCGAATATCCCCCGGACGGCTATGTCTGCCGCATCGCCTTCACCATGCCCGACACGGTGCGCGTGACGGCGGAGGTCGAGTGAAGGTCATGCCACGCGCAAGGCGAATCCGTGCGCGGGCGCGGGTTCGAGCGGTGCCGGCAGGGTCAGGTGCAGGCCGCCCATCACGGGCCTGACACCAAGTTCGGTTCCGGACGCCAGATGCACGACATGCGTGGGCAATGGCAGGTCGTCGCCGGCAAGGACAAGGTCCGTTCCCGGCGGCGTGCCGAGCAGATGGGCGAAGACGATTCCCGGCTTGGCCGCGAAGCGCACCGCGACATCGCCGGCGGCGCGACCCTCGAACCGCGTCCACGGCCGCGTGCCGTAGATGCCCTCGCCATTGGCGCGCAGCCAAGCGCCGAAGCCCTTGAGCCGCGCCCGTTGCTCCTGCGGAATCTGCGCATCGACGCCGCGCGGCCCGACATTGAGCAGAAGATTGCCGTTCTTCGACACAGCATCGACGAAGCCGTGCACCAGCTGCTCCACGCTCTCATGGTCGGCGTCGGTGTCGCGGCGGTCGAAGCCGAAGGAATGGCTCATGCCCTTGGTCGCTTCCCACTTCTTTTCCGAGATGGCGTCGAACGCCGCATATTCCGGCGTGCGGAAATCGCAATGCGGCGGCAGGTCCGGAATGATGCCCTTGGTCGTTTCCGCCGCCATGCGCGCCTTGAGAAAGGCGTCGAGACCGCGCCGCACGGAAGGATCGCGCAGCGCGGCGCGCTCCGCCGTCATCGGCATCCAGCGATCGTTCACAACGCCGTCGGGCACCGCATTGTAATAGTCGGCGAACAGCTTCAGTTCGTCGTCCAGAGGTGCCGGCCAGGAGATGTCGTTCCACAGGATCGACGGCGCCGCGCGCGCGATCAGCTCGCGCGTCTGCGCGTCGGCATAGGCCGGATAGTCGCCGCCCGGCGTCGAGCCGACGAAATCGCCCAGCGTGCGCAGCGGTTCGCGGTTGAAGGTCCAGTCGATGCCGCCGGAATAAGACAGCCC